>JASFOL010000287.1:0-3322 GCA_050116545.1 bacterium
CCGGGATCTATATAGTCGGTGAAGCTCTTGCCTTCCTCGACATCCATGGGGTTGCGCACGGTGAAGAGATGGTCATAGAGGCGAACCTCTGCGGGCAGAGCGTGACGGGCCGAGACCCAGTGCAGCGTGGCCTTGACCTTCCTGCCGTCGGGAGCATCTCCCCCACGGGTCTCGGGGTCATAGGTGCAACGGATCTCAATCACCTCTCCCGCATCATCCTTGACAACGTCCACGCACTTGATGAAGTACGCGTATCTCAGCCTCACCTCCCGGCCCGGGGCGAGCCTGTAGAACTTCCTGGGAGGGTCTTCCATGAAGTCATCGCGCTCGATATAGAGATCGCGCGAGAAGGGCACCTTGCGTGTCCCGGCTTCGGGATCTTCAGGGTTATTTATGGCATCGAGCTCGTCGAACCCATCCTCCGGATAGTTCTCGATAACCACCTTCAGTGGCCTGAGCACGGCCATCACGCGGGGCGAGTACCGGTTGAGATGCTCTCTCACGCAGAACTCCAGAAGGGCTATGTCCACTACGCTGTCCGCCTTGGCCACACCAATCCGGTCACAGAAGCTCCGGATCGCCTCAGGCGGATAGCCGCGCCGGCGCATGGCTGCCAGCGTGGGCATGCGCGGATCGTCCCAGCCCTCCACATAGCCCTCTTCCACCATCTTTCTCAGGCGCCTCTTGCTCATTATGGTGCGGCTCAAGTTGAGCCTGGCGAATTCGATCTGTCTCGGATGATGAACCCCAAGCTGTTCGACAAACCAGTCATAGAGCGGACGGTTGTCCTCGAACTCGAGGCTGCAGAGGGAATGGGTTATGCCCTCGATCGAATCGGACAGACAATGCGTGAAATCATACATGGGATATATGCACCACTCATCCCCCGTCCGGTGATGCGTGGCCCGGAGTATGCGGTAGATCACGGGGTCCCGCATATTGATATTGGGCGATGACATGTCGATCTTGGCCCTCAGGGTCCTCGACCCGTCAGGGAACTCTCCCGCCCTCATGCGCCCAAAGAGATCCAGGTTCTCTTCCACGGTGCGATCGCGGTAGGGGCTGTTCTTGCCCGGCTCGGTCAGCGTGCCCCGGTACTCGCGCATCTCATCCTGGGAGAGATCGCATACATAGGCCTTGCCCGCCTTGACCAGCTGAATGGCGAAGTCATGCAGCCTGCCGAAGTAGTCCGAGGCATAGTACAGACGGTCGCCCCAGTCAAAACCCAGCCAGCGAATGTCCTCCATGATCGCGTCGACAAACTCCTCCTCTTCCTTGGCGGGATTGGTATCGTCAAATCTCAGATTGCAGAGGCCTCCGTACTCTTCGGCCACGCCGAAGTCTATGCCGAAAGCTTTGGCATGTCCTATGTGCAGGTAACCACTGGGCTCGGGGGGAAACCTGGTGTGCACCCTTCCGCCAAAGCGTCCGGAACGATTGTCTTCGTCTATGAAGGTCCTTATGAAGTCCTTGCCCTCCGGCCTAGGCTCATCCGCGGACCCATTGTCCCTGCTGTCTTCTTCCTCATCTTTCATACTCTCGTGACCTCGCTTCCTGGCTATATTAGAAAGTAAGCCTCGCGGATTGTCAACCGGGCAGGCGATGCCGGCGGGCCGGGCGTGAAGGCGAGGCAACAAGCCCGCTGACCTGACTTCAGGTCCGGATGTTATCGGGCCCTCATCTCCTCATCGGGTAAGCCCGACTATCATATCCCGGGCTTCGGGATAGCGCCCCGCCAGCTCCTCCCTTTTTCCGAGTTCAAAGTCGGCCGGGTCGAAACCCGGGGCCATGGTGGTGCCCATCAGGGCAAATTCGCCGCCCGGGACAAGTCTTGACCCCTGCCATACGCCGGCGGGAACCGATATCTGTAACATCATACCTTCCAAGATGTTAGAGCCAATAACTACTGTATCACTCGAACCACCCGGATTGAGAAGCAGCATCTCCACGGGGTCACCCAGGTAGAAGTGATAGACCTCATCCGAGGCAAGCCGATGCATAGCCGAAAAAGTGTCCGGAGTCAGGAGATAGTAGATGGCCGACGCCAGCGACCGCACTCCCCTGATGGGGCCCGGCAGGACCCCTTGGGGAATCTCAAGCACCGACCTGTAAGTCTCCGAGAAATAGCCGCCTTCGGCCCTGAGAGGCTCCAGGTTGAGCTCTTTCACTATGTCATGAGCATTCATCGCCTCCTACCCTTCTGTCTTGAGCGGGGGATATTCACGCGGCACAGGGGCCCGCCGGCAATGCGCCGTCACCGGGTTCCGCATCTCTCCGGCAAGAGGCGTCTCTCCTGTGGTGAACCAGCCCACGTATATAAGGCCATTGTCGAAGAAGTCCATATAGTAATAGCCGAGGCCGCAGTCAGGCACGAATTCCTGCCAATCATAGATCTCCAGTGTCCAGTAGTATAGCGTGCCGGGGTCAAGCACGTCGGGCGGGATTCCGATGCTGTCTGCATCGTCGATCCCCCCGCTGTCGAAGAGATTATCCTCCCTCAGCGAGTCCGCGTACACTCTGACTCTTGACTGCGTGTCCCGGAGCTCTGTCCAGCTGAAGAGGGGAGTCAGGCTGAGCCCCGTGGCCCCTCTCTGCGGCTCAATGCTGCCGAAGTCGTAATTTAGCACGTCGTTCCGAACGATCACATGCTCTTCATAGACCCTGACCGAGGCATCGTAGCGGGCCCTGAAGGTGTACCAACCGCTGATGATATCAAACGCCGCCGCCGCCACGGCCAGGCCGGGAGGGTCGTCGCGCTCGAAGACCCTGTCAGGTTCGAATACGTCCTGCGGCGTGTATATCCAGGCCGAGTCGGGCAAGCCCCAGGACATATCCAGTTCCACCCGGACATACAGACTCTCAGGAGTCGAGAGTATATAAAAGCCCTGATACCAGCCATAGCAGCCGTCATCGTTTGGACTGAGGGTCTCACTGCAGCCCCCCAACAGCAGCGCTGTAAGCAAGCCCAAAACACACAAACTTATGCAAAGCGACGGCAAAGAGGCCCGACCTGGAAGATTCCTCATATCATCATCTTAACCGCGCGGCTTCCCGCGGTCAACACAGCCCTTCTTCTCGCCCCGCTGCCGGCACCCGTACGTCATTCTGCTCTATTCGGGGCTAACCTCGCCCCGACACCCTGCCGATATATGGAACAGGAACAGCCGTATCCCGCCAAGGCCTGAAGTAAACACGATGCATGCCGTGAAAGGGGTCCTCCACATGATGACTTCTGGTTTGGCGCGAAGGCACTCACCTGTTCTGCCGGGAGTGTTGATCGCGGGCATTCTTCTCCTGTCGGTGTGCAGTGCGCATGCCGAGA
>JASFOL010000288.1:0-3311 GCA_050116545.1 bacterium
GACGATGATTCACAAACCCCTTTGTGCGCCGGCCCTGGGCTGGCTGCTTGTTCTTTTCATGGTGTCCTGTTCCGCCGCCTGCACCAGCATCCTCGTGTCCGCGGGCGCTTCCCGCGACGGTGCGACGATGATCACCTATAGCTGCGACGGTGAGTTTCACCCTCATCTGGACAGGGAGCCCGCAGAGGACTTCGAACCCGGAGACTCGCTTGAGATAAAGGACTGGTCGGGAAATGTGCGCGGGAAGATCGCCCAGGTGGAGCATACCTACGGGCTGGTGCACCTGATGAACGAGCATCAGCTGGCGATAGGGGAGAGCACCTTCGACGGCCGCCGGGAGCTCAGGAATCCCGAGGGCCTGCTTCACTACTGGGACCTGATGCGGCTTGCGCTGAGGCGCGCGAAGACCGCCCGCGAGGCTATCACGGTGATCACCGGCCTGGTCGAGGAGTACGGTTATCGTTCCACCGGTGAGTCCTTCTCAATCGCCGACCCCCGCGAGGTCTGGATCCTGGAGATGATAGGTCCCGGAGAGGGCGGCGAGGGCGCCATATGGGTTGCGAGAAAGGTACCCGATGGTTATGTCTGCTGCCATGCCAACAAGGCGCGCATCGGCGAGTTCCCGCTGGACGATCCGGACAACTGCCTTTACTCGGGAAACGTGATCTCCTTCGCGATCGAAAAGGGCTACTATGATCCCGCCTCCGGCGAGCCTTTCCTCTTCAATGAGGCCTACTGCCCGTCCACTCCCAAGAACAGGCGCTACTGCAGCACCAGGGTCTGGAGCATCCTGAGAAGGCTTGCCCCTTCGAGAGAGTTCTCAAGCGACTATCACAGGGGAGTCAAGGAGGCCGAGCCCTATCCGCTCTGGATCAAGCCTGATGAGAAGGTATCTCTGGGAGACGTCTTCGCCCTTATGCGGGATCACTATGATGATACGCCCTATGACCTGGCGGTGGGAGTGGACGCCGGTCCCTACGGCTGCCCCAAGCGCTGGCGGCCGATAGACTGGTCGGTGGACAGCGTGGGATACGCCTGGGAGCGTTCCATATCCACCCAGCAGACCGGCTTCACCATAGTGAGCCAATCGCGCGACTGGCTTCCCGATGAAATCGGGGGCGTGCTCTGGTACGGCCTGGACGATACCTATACCAACTGTTTCATGCCGCTCTATTGCTGCATCGACAGGGTGCCCGGGTCTTATGCCAGGGGGAGCATCCGGGAGTTCTCCTGGGATTCGGCCTGGTGGATCTTCAACCTGGTTTCCAATTATGCATGTCTCAGATACTCTATGATGGCGCCCGAGATCATCGCCGTGCAGCAGGAGCTCGAGAGCACCTTCTTCAGGCTTCAGCCTTCGGTGGACCGAACGGCCCTGGACCTTCGCAAGCAGGACCCCGGCCTGATGCGGGAGTATCTCACCGACTATTCCGTGGGCCAGGCCGAGATGGTGATGTCCCGATGGCAGGACCTGGCGGGGCATCTGATCACCAAGTACAATGATGGCTACGTGCAGGACGACGAGGGTGAGGCCCGGAACGCCGGCTACCCGGAGGCCTGGCTGCGAGAGGTCCTGAGGGCCCGTCCGGGCCGGTACGATATCGAGGCCTTCGACGATTCCACCGGGGACTGGCGGCTGGTCGACTGACGGGGCCCGGCGGCTGGTCGACTGACGGGGACCGGCGGCTGGCGGACTTACACTATATGGCCAGAACACCCTCGGGAAGCCAGCCCACGCTTCCGTCGGTCTTCCTGCACCGTGCCCAGCCGCTTTCCCTTTCCAGGATCTGGACCACTTCTCCGGCCCGCGCATCCAGCTCGGCCGCGTCATAATCACGAAGCAGCTCGCCGGCATCATATTCGACGCTCAAGTATGTTGCGGGGATCCAGCCGGACCTGCCGGAGTTGTCGGTGGCCCACAGCCAGCCCGGCCACTCGCACTCTCGCTCTTCCACCCTCACGCGGTCACTCTTGTTGAGCCTCAGGGGCTCCGGGTAGGCCGACTCATAGTCCTCGATAACCCTGGCCGTTTGATCCAATATGCATACCTTTTTTCGAACTCCGGCCTACTCCTCCACGGGCGCCGGAGGATAGCCGACGGTCTGGGCAAGCACCACCTTCTGGTCCTCGCGTAGCCCCATCTTCTTTGCGAGGGCCTCCTTGTCCACATAGCCGCGCACCACGGTTGCGAGTCCTGCGGAAGCACAGTAGAGATAGACGTTCTGGCTTATGAATCCGACGTCGGCCGCGGCATAGGTGGCCTTCTGCTCCTCCGCAACTCTGCTCATCCTGGAGTAGTCCGACACGAAAACCAGATTGACCGGAGCTCCCGCGACAAAGGGCTGCTTACCGGTATCCGCCCTGAGATCCTCAGCCAGAACCGGCTCGAGAACCTGGTCCGCTGCATTATAGAGATAGAGACCCTCCTCCAGGGCGACATAGATATCTGTTTCCTGCCAGTTCATCGCGGACGGCGCGGTGCGCTTGCCGGTGTCCTTCCGGTTGATGCCAAAAGCGGCCCAGAGAAGATTGGACATGACTTGCGGGGAGAGTTTCTCGGGGCTGTATTCACGTCCGGTCTGCCTGAGGCTGAGCGCTTCCATCAGCGGCATCCCGCCGCTGGTTTCGGCAGGAGGGAGCTTGATGGGCTTCAGATCCTGGGTGAGTCCGGTGGCGGCAATCGCCAGCACCAGGGTGATGCCGATGAGACTTATCCTGAATGTACGTCCTGACTTCACTCTCCACCTCCATTGTCCGGTATCATCACAGAAGCAAGCCGGGCCATCACGGACCGTCTGTCCATGATTCAAAGTGCCGTTTCATTTTGATTCGTGCTTTACCGGCGGGTTCCACGCCGGCGGGGGCAACAACACGAACATCAGAATAAGGCCCCGGCGGCTCTATGTCAATCCGCCGCTTCAATCTCCTGCCACCCGATGCGGCCGGCCGGGCCTCAATTCTTGCGGACCGCGGGGCGAGAGGTTACAATGCAGTTGCCACCGATAAGCCTGGAGGGAATGTGAAACCCATTTATCTGGACTACAATGCCACCACGCCGATCGACAGGCGTGTCGTGGAGGCCATGCTCCCCTATATCACCGATCACTTCGGAAATCCGTCAAGCTCTCACGCATACGGTGTGGCTGCCAGGCAGGCTGTAGAAGAGGCGCGCAGGCAGGTGGCCGGCATGCTGGGGTGTGAAGTGTACGAAATTGTCTTCACCGGCGGCGGCACGGAGTCCAATAATCATGCGATCAGGGGTGTCGCCAGGGCCTTCAGGCACAGGGGCAATCACATAATAACGTCCGCCG
>JASFOL010000289.1:0-3306 GCA_050116545.1 bacterium
TCACGGATGCCGAAGACGTATACGTCGCTGAGCTCGAGGGGCTCCCTGCCGGTCCACCTTATGGTCCTCCGGGGTATATGCCATTCACGGAACCTGACAATCTCGCAGGCCTGCACCGAGCCCGGATGGTAGCCCAGTATTTGATAAGGAACCGGGGTCTTGAGCTCCTCCGAGAAGGTGATCGAGACATCGCGCACATCGGTGGCGCCACGACCGCCTGAGCCTCCGCGACCACCCGAGCGCGCACCACTGCCTGAGCCGCCGCGCCGCGAGGACGGCCCGTCGTCGCCGCAGTCTCTGTGGATGCTCATGATGCGCTCGAAGGGCACAGAGGTCCTGCCCTTGAAGCCTGCAAGGGCCGAAGCCAGGTCCTCTGCATCCACCACGCCGCAGGTGTCCGCCTGGATCAGGCCAATCATGTATGCGAAGAACCTGTCCACGACTTCGTCTTGCGGGAGCATTATCTCGCTGCCCGGCATGTCTCCGGCCGAGGCCCGCCCCGCGGGAGCGGACATTGCAAGAAGCGCCGGGACCAGCCAGATCAGGACCGCACGCATCATGCTGTTTCTCATACGCTATATTCCTCGATCTAAATATGGCTTGACAATGCCGGGCGGGGCAAGCCATATATGAATCGGCCCCTTCGAGGTGAAGATGAAGAAGCTAGTCATACCCGCAGCGCTCATCATCGCATCCGCCCTCCTGGTGGCAGTCAGCGCCCAGGAGCCGGCAAAAGACCCACCGGGAATGCAGCCGGAGGGAACCCCGCCCGTAAACACCCGGCCCGGTAATACCCTGACCGGGGACGGTCAGCCCGAGAGTGCCGGGCCCCAAGAACCCGCACCGGGATATGTCGGAGCCAGGAAGTGCAAGGTCTGCCATCTAGAAATCCACAAGTCCTGGGAGACCACCAAACATGCCTGGGCCCTCGCCGCGCTCAATGACGAGCAGCTTGAGAGTCCCGGGTGCCTTGCCTGTCACACCACCGGTCTCGGCAATGGCGGCTATGGCGCCGGGAGCGGGGCCGCCAATCTGGGAGGCGTCCAATGCGAAGCCTGCCACGGACCCGGCTCGCTTTACGCCCGTTCCTCGGTGATGCGAGACCCGGAGCTCCGCATCGAGATGGGGCTGGTCAAGCCGGATTCGCTGACCTGTGTCACCTGCCACAACAGCGAGAGCCCCACCTTTAAGGGTTTCGCCTATCAGGCAGGGCTCTCGACCGGTACGCACTCGCGTTAGCGCTGTATTCCGGGTTAAGACTTCTTTAGCTCTTCGAGCTCCTTCTTGAGTTCCTTTATTTGGTTCTGCAGATCCTCGATCTCGTCCTCAAGTTCGTCGGCCTCCTGCATGTGATACATATGCATGTCATAAACTCCATCCAGGTCCAGGTCGTCAAGGTCGAGATCGTCAAGTTCCAGCTCGTCAAGATCCAGATCGACATTCATGTCGGACAGGTCGATGGTCTTGGTGCCGTCTTTGGTCTTGATGATGATCTTGCCGGACTTGCCGTGGCAGCCGGCATCATCCTTATCCATCTTCTTTATGAGGATGTGCTTCCCGCCGCCTTCATCGTCCATTATCTCCATATGGCACTTGCTGTCGGGGCCGATGATTTCCATATGCTTGCACTTCTCCATGCACTCCTTGGTGCACTGGCTCGGGTCGGTGTGGCCGCATCCCATCTTCATCATCTTCTTGCCCTTCATCCCGCTGCCACGCATCCGGTCCCCCTTGCGGCCGCATTCGCCCTTGCAGTTCTTATTGCCGCAGGAGCACATTCCGTCGCCCTTCTGGAGCCAGAACATGTCCTTTCCGGGGGCGCCCTGGAGCTCGACCATGACGGTGCGGGTCCTGCGCTTCCGCTTATAGGTCACCTCGACCTTTTCTCCGGGCTCGAACTTCTGCACATACTCGACCAGCCCGTCGGGACCCTTTATCTCCCTGCTGTCTACCTTGAGAATCACGTCGCCCTCTTTGAGGCCGGCGTGCTCGGCGGGACTGTCATCGACCACTTCGATAACCAGCACTCCCTCGCAACAACCCACGCCGAAGTACTCACCCAGATCTTCGGAGATGCCCGTGACCCTCACACCCAGAAAACCATGGGGCTTCATGAATGAGTGGGCGAATTCCCTGCCCATCCGGGGCAGCTGCTTCATGTCGGGCATCACGAACTCATACTGCTCGATCTTCTTGTCCATCGCGATATCGCGTTCGCCGAGCTCCACCTTTATCTTGGCCTTCTTGCCTTCGCGGATCACGACGACAGTGACCTCATCACCCGGCGAGCGGTCCCTTACCGCGGCGACAGCTTCCTTGACCGTCGGCGTTTTGACATCATCGATCATGATAATGATATCGCCGTCCTCGATGCCGTACTCCTCGGCGGGACTGTCGTCAACAACATCGCTGACCAGCACTCCCTCGATGCCGGCATCGAGATCCATCGCATCCTTGATCTCCTCAGAGAGCGGCTGCAGCATCACGCCAAGCCAGCCGTTCTCCTTTGCCTGAATAGCCGACCCGAGACTGAGCACCATTATCGATGCCAGCAGGGGCAGCAGAATCATCTTCCCGAATCCCATCCTCATCTTGTTCCTCCTCTTAACAGCCAGGGGTTCACAACTCTCCCTACATGCCTTTTGAACCATCAAGCCGGTCTGAGGTTCCCAAAAAAGGGCCGCCGGCACAAGATAAACCACGACCGGACGGGAAAGGGTCCGGGGCTAAGCGAGGCGCAACACTGCCCGGGGCCCGAAGGCAGGTCGAAACCTCTCCCGAGCTCACAAAGCGGGTCGGAATCGCGGCATCCCGGGGGCCCCGACGGCGGCCCAAAGGGCTTGAAACCAGAAAGGGATGGGTGTATGCTCATTTTGCGTGAATCACCATATTGTGCGGAAGTAACTGTAATTGAAGGAGTTAGGCTGATGACTGATGCGGGCGACCGGCCATATGTGACCGGATGGATCGAAACCGGCCCGGGGCCCGTTCCGGTGGTATCGACCCTGCTCAGCCGGAGTGACCGCTGGGGCACGGTGAAGGTAATGCTGGGCGCGGGCAGGATGCACTACAGCGTCGAGCCCGGCCTCTATGCCGTGGGAGACCCTTCCGCTGAGTCGCCGGTGATGGCCACTGCCAACTACAAACTCAGCTTCGATGCCCTGAGGAACAGCCTCGACGGTCTCGACGCCTGGATACTGGTGCTGGATACCCGGGGGATCAATGTCTGGTGCGCGGCCGGCAAGGGCACCTTCGGGACAAACGAGATGGTAGACCGGATCGCGCGCTCAGGTTTGAGAAGGGTGG
>JASFOL010000290.1:0-3302 GCA_050116545.1 bacterium
CGTCACCCCGGCGAGCCGCCGCATACAAGTCGGCACACTCATCATATCCCTTGCGAACCAGCTCCCGATAGTCTACTGACGGGTCAATCGCCTTTTTCAATCCTCCACCTCAGAGCCACCGGCAGTGACCGGTGGGGAGACTCAGGCAGCGGGTTTGCGCGCTACCTCATCCTGGAAAGGATTGACGTTGCGATCAATCCCACCCCCAGACCCGCGAGAATGCAGCCAACGAAATAGAGAGCCGACTGCAGCAGGAAGAAGAACCCAACCCCGAGCCCCAGCAGAAGCCCGCCGCCGATGGCCCAGGTGCTCTTGTCTTGCGTCACGTCGCTACTCATTGGAACCTCCTGTTGCGCAACTTCCTCTGTTTGGCATCAAGATCGTCAACTGCTGAACATCTCATCGAGAATGGTGACTGCGCTCGCAACATAGCCAGGACACTTTGCGAAGACGCCTTCCTTCATGGCGGCCTCGCTTTTTTCCCTGGAGCTTATATCGTATCCGATGAGCTCTCTGCACTCAATGGAGGAGTTGAGTTCCTCGAACCGGGCAACGAACTCCCTTGCCTTCTCCATGGTCTCAAAACCGGCCTCGAAGTCTTCAATATCGTCTTCGTTGGTGGTCTTCAACCCGATCACCAGTATGGCTCCGCTGACCGCTCCGCAGACATTGCCCGATCCACCTATCCCACCCGCCATGCCCCGTCCCAATCCGGCAACGTGACCGCTCTCCAATCCGAATTCGGAGGCGTAGGCGCCCAACACCCCTGAGCAGCAACTGCCATACTTACCCATCATAGAAAGCGCTGTTTCGGCTCTGCTCTCTGCGGGAGCTTCTTTGGTGCCGGGCTTCGCCTTCTTTTCCTCGCCGGACACATAGGCGGGCGCAAGCGCGGCCGCAATGGCGCTTGAAGTCATGATCTTGATGAAATCCCTCCGGTCTCTTTTCACCGCATTCTCCTTTCCTGTTGTTCACCGAGCACGGGTATTATGAGATGGTCTCAAGAAGCCTGCGACAGTGTACACCGCCTCGAATGGCGCCTTCAATGACAATCCCCGCAAACCGGATCGAACGGCCGAGAGCAGTTGCCTCAATCAACATAAGAAGAGCCCCTGGCCCGGGATCTCCTTGAATCGGGAGACATCAGGCAGGGGCTCCTTAAGCAGCACCTCAACGCGCGGTGACTATGGGGCTTTTTCCACCGCCCCGGACTTCAGGCACCGTGTGCAGACATACATTCTCTTGATCTTGCCTCCGGCACGGACCCTCACACGCTGGAGATTTGGATTCCATCTCCTGTTGGTCACATTGTGGGCGTGGCTTACCCGGCTCCCGAACATGGGGCCCTTACCGCAGATTTCACATCTCTTGGCCATATCACTCGCTCCTTCAAACTGTTGCGTTTAATAACTTATCATTTGACCACCAAGCCCGCAAGCAACATTTCATTGGCCTGGGCTCATGGTCCCGGGGTCGCCTCCGCGACCTCTGAATTCAAGCATGAAATTCAAGAAAGGGGTCAGGTACCGATTCTTGAATTCAAGAATCGGTACCTGACCCCAAATTTGAATTTGGGGTGGTTTGTCGGCGGTTTGTCGGCGGTCTGGGCGTGGCGGGCGGAGGTAGGGGGTGTCTTGACAGTCCGGGGGAGGCCGGGTAGAGTGAGGGCATGAGATTTCGGGCGTTTGCAGATATGAGGGGTGTCCTGGTGCTTGCAGGGCTGGCGCTGGCCCTGGCGGTTCCGGCTTTTCCGTGTTCCACCTTCGTGCTTGAGGAGGGAGACAATCTGGTACTGGGCAAGAACTTCGACTGGTTCACCGGGGTGGGGATGGTGGTGGTCAATAAGCATGGGGTGAGCAAGACCGCCGCGTTGGCGCCGGAGCGGAACCCCGCGCATTGGGCATCGCGATACGGCAGCATCACCTTCAACCAGGTCGGCAGGGAGTATCCGATGGGTGGCATGAATGAGGCCGGGCTGGTGGTGGAGCAGATGTTGCTGGAGGAGACCGAGTATCCTGAGGCTGACGGCCGGCCGGTCGTGGGTGAGCTCCAATGGGTCCAGTATCAGCTGGACAACTTCTCGAGCGTGGCGGGAGTTATAGCCAGTGACTCGCTCCTGAGAATCCGCCCCGGCGCAGCAAAGCTCCATTACCTGGTCTGCGATCGCGAGGGCAATACCGCCACGATCGAGTTTATCGAAGGCAGGTTGGTTGCCCACACCGGCGAGGAACTGCCGGCTCGGGTTCTCACCAACACGGTGTATTCAGAGTGCCAGGCCTACCTTGAGCAGCATCTGGGATATGGTGGGGAGGACCTGCCGGCGCCTTCGGGTTCCTCTGAAGACCGATTTGTCCGGGCCAAAATGTGGCTTGATAATTACGGTTCGAGCGAGGGCCGGCCGGAGGTAAGGGATCCGGTCGGGTTTGGTTTCGACGTCCTCAAGGCGGTCGCCCAGGGTGACGCGACCCGCTGGAGCATCATCTATGACATCACCGGGCGGAGGATTCACTTCCGGACCCTGGCCAGCCCGGCCATCAAGACCGTCAGCCTGGATGACTTTGACTTCGGGTGCGACAGCCCGGTCAAGGTTCTCAACGTCGATCACCCCGCGGCGGACAACCTGAGCGCGCATTTCGCGGACTATACGGAGGCGGCAAACCGGAGCCTGGTGGTGGCCGCATTCGAGGCATACACCAAGGGCGGCTTCTTCGGACAGATGCCGAGTGATGCCACAATAGACCGGATGTCGGGCTATCCCGGGACTCTGCCCTGCGCAGCCATGAAAGAGGAGCAGACCCATGATATACCACATTAGATAAATCGTGTAACCATTTGTTAGATAGCAGGTTAATTGACACTGATCGAGGAGTGAATGATGCCACCCGGAAAGAAACGATGCGGCTGGGCCGAGCCTCTGGATGACGACTACAAGAAGTATCACGATGAGGAATGGGGGGTGCCGGTTCATGATGACCGGGTCTGGTATGAGTACATCGTCCTGGACGGCGCCCAGGCCGGCCTGAGCTGGAGCACCATCTTGAAGAAGCGTGAGAACTACCGGAAGGCCTTCGCAGGCTTCGATCCGGCAAAGGTCGCGAAGTTTGACAGGCGCAAGGTGGAGCGGCTCCTCAAGGATCCGGGGATCGTGCGCAATCGCCTCAAGGTGGAAAGCGCCGTCAAGAATGCCAGGGCCTTCCTCGAGATCCAGAAGGAGTTCGGGAGCTTCGACACCTATATCTGGCGCTTCGTAGGCGGAAAGCCCAAGCAGAACCGCTGGCGGACCTTGAAGCAGATTCCCGCGG
>JASFOL010000291.1:0-3294 GCA_050116545.1 bacterium
GCTCGGGCTTCTATATCACCGATTATAAAAAGCCGGAAACAAAGGGCAAGAGGTCCGTCCCGAGCGCGCCCAGGGATACCTCGCCAGAGAAGGCGGAGGAGAAGACATCCGCGCAGACAAAGCCCGCGGAGAAGAAACCGGCCGGCGAAGGAACTACTTAGCCCAGTGCTTCTTCGCTATCTCCGCGAGTATCCTCTCGATCTGTTCCTTGATCTTGGCCTCTGAACTGGGCTCGAAGAAGGCCTTTTCCACTCTCCCCAGGTTGTCATGCTTCACATAGCGCAATGACTTGAGCGCCTCCATCGGCAGGAGAATGTCCCTGGAGACTCTGACCTCAAGCGCCGATCCGTCCGCCATCGTCTTGGGGTTGTTGAATGGGTTCATGCCCATGGCCCAGCCGTGCGCCAGCATCCCGCAGAAGGCAATTCTCAGCTTGTGCCAGTCGGCCTTCGAGATTTTGGGAAGTTCCCCCGTCATCTTCTCTATAAGGCCGTCCACGACCGAGGCTCCCTGCTTGGCTACCTTGGGGTCCAGCTGGAGCTTGGCCAGGTTGACAAACATGTGTCTAAGAATCTTGGGTGTGTCCGACATACCATACCTCTCTCGGTGCCGTTCAGGCGTCATGTTCCGCACTAGTGTAATCGGCACGAATCCAATGGTGTTTGAGCAAAATCACATTGACATGACAAAGAGAATCCACAAGAATATGATTGCATGTTGACGCGTACTGTCAAAATCTTAGCAAGGACTATATCAGATGACAAAGGGAATATGGTTGCTCCTGGCCGCTTTCATGACTGCGGCCATGGCTTCTCAGTGCCTCTGCGACGAGGACTATCTCACCAACATTGAATTGGTCGAACAGGCGGTGAGAGAAGCGGCCGAATCCATGGACGTCAGGCCTCCCGCCGGGACCGATGCCCGCCTCCAGATCGACGCGGGCAGCGGAAACGATGCTGTCTGGCTGCTGGACAGCGTTCTGAAAGAGGAGCTTATTGCCCGGGGTTGGCGGATAAAGGCCGGGGCCGGTGAGAAGGCCGATACGAGCGCGGGCTCTGGCGCGGGCGCTGCCGGGCTGAAGGCCGATGGGTTTGTGCTACGTCTGCGCATCGTGGACCTGGGGCTGAAATACGGAAGGAGCTGGAGACGATATCTGCTTGGAGGAAAGGTCGTTGAGAGGATTGCCAGGGCCTCGATATTCTATGAGCTTATCGATCGGACCAGCGATCAGATTCTGGTGTCTTCCGATGTGGACGGAATGGTCAGTGACGTCGTGCCCGCTTCAAAACTGCCGGAGCTGAGCAATTCCAAGTATGCGTTTGCTTCCCCTGAGCTGGAAAAGAGCCGGTGGGACAGGTATCTTGAGGGTGGGCTGGTGATAGCCATAATCGGGGTTCTGGTCTACCTGTTCTACTCGAATAAGACCGCTTCCTAGCGGGATCTGACGACTGCTCTTATGACTGAAAGACTGACAATAGTGATTGCCCTCGTCTGCCTCTGCCTGGCAGGATGTTCAGGCCAGAAGAGTGTGGTTCCCAAGAGCCCGGCCGATCGGCTTGAGCACGCCAATCAGCTGAAGGCCAAAGAGAAGTATGTCAATGCGGTGACCGAGTATGAGCAGGTGCTGTCCGAGTTCCCGGCTCAGGAAATCGCCGAGGCGGCCAGATATCACTTGGCCGAGTGCAGGATAGGACTCGGGGACTTCGAACTTGCCAGGCGCGACCTGGAGGACTTCATCGACTCCTATCCCAAGAGCGACCTGGTCGACAATGCCCTGTTCCTTATAGCCCGTAGCTATGTGGAGGAGGCCCCTCGCGTGGAACGGGACCAGACCGCCACGGTCAAAGCCCTGGACGAGCTGTATCTTCTGCAGCGAGAGTATCCCGACACAGACATCCTGGACGAGGTCAATGCGCTGATAGCCGAGTGCAGGTCGAAGCTGGCCGAGAAGGAATACCTGAGCGGCAGGCTGTACCTGAGAATCAAAAGCTACAGGGCGGCACATATATACTTCGATCTGGTGGTGGAAGAATACGGCGACACGCCCTGGGCGCCTCGTGCCCTTCTGGGCAAGGCGCAGACCTATTCCAAGCAGAAGGATTTTTCCGGGGTGAGGGAGACTCTCGAGAGAGTGGTGGAGGAATACCCCGGTACTCCCGAGAGTGAAGAGGCCGAGATATCACTCCGGAGCATGGCCGATGCGTCCCCAAATGAGGAGAGTTCCGCTGAGTAAGCAGCAGGTCAGACGTCTGGGCATTCTGGGCGGAAGCTTTGACCCGATCCACAACGGCCATCTTCTCTGCGCGGAACAACTCTCCGAGGCCGTCAGCATGGACAGAGTCCTCTTCATTCCCTGCAGCCGTTCGCCCCATAAGAGCTCTCATGTGCCGGCGGGCGACGAGCACAGGATGGCAATGGTCCGGCTTGCCGTGCGCGATCATCCGCTGTTTGAGGTCTCGGATATTGAGATCCTGAGAGGCGGAGTCTCATACACAGTGGACACCGTGAGGCATTTCAGGGAGAAGATGGGCCCTGACGTCGAGATATGGCTGCTCCTGGGGATGGACGCCTATCTTGACATCCCGGCCTGGAAAGACCCCGATATTGTCCTGTCTGAATGCCGCTTCGCCGTCGCCCGCAGGCCCGGCTGCGAGGAACGGCGCCTCTCGGCCGACTTTGAGGCCAGGACCAGGTTTGAGGACATCACCGCCGTAGACATCTCCTCGACCGGTATCAGAGAGAGGCTGCAAGAGGGAAAGAGCATCAGGTACATGGTCCCGGACGCCGTGGAGGTCTATATCAGGGAGTGGAAGCCCTACCCGTCCGCCGGGAGCACGCAGGGCGAAAAGGGCCATTGATAATCCGGGGATGAACTTCCACACGGCGGAGAGGGCCTCTGACACGCCCGCCTGGGGATATTGACGCGGTACCCCATTATGTGCTAACTTAAGAAGGTTTTGTATACCATCACCCAAAACGGACTGGGGGGAAACATGCCCGAGGTAAAGGTAGCTTCTGAGCGGTGCAAGGGATGTGAACTCTGCATCCTCTATTGCCCCAAGAAATCACTATGCATGTCATCTTCCTTCAACTTGAAGGGCTTTCATTATCCGGAGTTCAAGGAGCCGGAATCCTGCACGGGCTGCGCTATATGCGGGATGATCTGCCCCGAAGTTGCCCTGGAAATCTATAAATAAGGAAAGGCAGGCAGCTATGGCTGAAGAACGGAGACTGATGAAAGGCAATGAGGCCATTGCGGAATCCGCGATACGTGCCGGGTGCAGGTTCTACGCC
>JASFOL010000292.1:0-3286 GCA_050116545.1 bacterium
GGTCGTCGACCTTACCACAGCGTCGCAGCCGACGAACACGCTGGACCAGTTGACTGTCTGCGATGTCGAGACTGATATCGGCTTTCCGATGGACTCCTGCCAGACCTATTCCTACATGGCGGGCATCACGGACATAGCCTTTATTCAGACCCCGGGCACCGACACGACCCTGGCGCCGGACGCCTCACAGATCGTGGGCGAACAGGCGACCATATCCGGGGTGGTGACCAATGCCGACGGCGACTATGATGGCGGTCACACCTTCTTTGTGAGAGACGACACCGGGCCGTGGAACGGCGTCTATGTCTACTATACGGTCGGGACCGGTGTGGTTCCCGGCGATGAGGTAGTCGTGTCGGGGATCGTCGACGAATACTACAATATGACCGAGATCAGCTCTGTCGACTATGTCGAAGTGATCTCAACCGGCGGCACCGCTGAGCCCGATACGCTGACGCCCGCCGTGCTCACCGATTCGCTGCAAACCGAGTCCTGGGAGGGTTGCTTCGTGATGATGGAGTGCGTCGAAGCTTTCACCGAACGGGATGAGTTTGGCGAGTGGCTGGTGGGAGGATACTATGACGACCCGGATTCGGTCGCCGTGGGCTCCTTCGGCGAATACATACATCCCGGCGCCGGGAACCTGGTCGACATAACCGGGAACTTCAGGTATCACCAGGGTCAATTCAAGATTGAGCCCAGGGATACCGTCGACCTGACTCCCCGGACTGCGGGTGTGACTCCGGGAGACGCCGATGAAAGGCCCAGGGCCGAGCTTCGTCTCTACCAGAACGCTCCCAACCCGTTTGCCGGCGGCACGGTGATCCGCTTCTCGGTTCCGTCCCAGATGCGCGCGCAGATCGCGGTGTACGACGTGATGGGCAGGGAAGTCAGGGTGCTTACCGACTCCACGCTGGAGCCTGGCAATCACCAGGTGGAGTGGGACGGAAGAGACCTCCACGGCAAGCAGGTCAGTTCCGGTATCTACTTCTACCGCTTCGTGACGCCGAATTCCGTGATGCGCAAGAAGATGGTGATGTTGAAGTAGTTGCCTTTGAAATCTTGACGGTGAGGGGGAGCCCTTCGGGGGTTCCCCCTCTTTTTCTTGCCGCGACACGGTGCTGCCGCGACACGGTGCTGCCGGGCAAGGTAAGGCAGCGGCACTTGGTCTTGGCGCATTCCGCTCCCCGTGGTAGAATTCCCACCGACAAACGCAATACACCTGTACAAAGGGAGGTCCGCCATGCAGTCGCATCATGTCCGGAGATTATTCAGGGGAAGCTTCCTAGCATTGCTTGTGGGGGCTTCAGCAATGCCGCTCATCGGTTGTCCGGCCGTCGCCCAGGAGCTGGCCGGCCTTGACTTCATCTCTTCCAGCCCCATCTACTCATACTTCGAAGGCATGCGGGCCCGGTATCCGCTCTGGACTCCGGCCACCGCGGACGATCCCTTGGCAGTCTGGATAAACCCCGCTTCCCTGGGCACCGGGAAGAGCGATGGAGTCAGCTATATCCACACCTATACCGACTCGACCTTCTCCGGCGACGATGCCTTCTCGCTTTCCTTCGGAAGACTGGCCTTCGGGGCGGAGTTCTTCAACCTCTATGACCGGATCCCCACGGAACAGGGCACGGAGAGGCGCAAGTTTTCGAACCGGCGCTACACCCTTGGCCTCGGCGGGCGTTTTTTCAAGAACTTCTATCTCGGTGGGTCCTATTCCTGGCATACGTCCAATATCCCTGATATCGACAAGGGCGCCAGCTGGTCGATCGGGGCGCTCCTGAGGCCTCACAGGACCACCTCGATAGGCTTCGTGGCGCGTGACTTGAATGAGCCCAAGTATTACGGAACAACCTTCAAGCCCATCTATGAGACCTCGCTCGGGATCAGACCCTGGAATGAACGCCTTTCTTTCTATCTCAACTGGCTCGCCCGGAGCGGGAAGGTCACCGGGAATCTCGGAGAAACTCAGCCCACCTCCTTCATCACCTTCGGCCTGGAGTACGAGATGCTCCGGGGCTTGGTTTTGAAGCTCGGGGGCGATGATGACAATAACTTCAGCGCGGCTCTTTCCTTGCTGATGGGTCCGGGCGGACTGGGCAGCGCCTATACTAGCGTCAAGGGCGAGGGTGATGCCGGGAACAGGGGATACGGCGCCGTGCTCGCCACAATAGGATCCGGGTGGCGGGAAAGCGTGATCATGCCCCCGCGAGGGTATCTCGAAATAGAACTGAGCGGCAGGATCGCGGAGACGCGCCCGCCGTTCAGCCTTTTCGGGGGCGGCGGTCCCCGCCATACCCTGAGCGAACTCCTTGCCAGGATCGATTATGCAAAGGAGACCAGGGAAATTCAGGCCATCGTCCTGAAATGCGGCGGCATGTCCGCCAACTTCGCCGTTCTCGACGAGCTGCGTCAGGCCCTGATGGACTTCCGGAAGTCCGGCAAGGCGGTGCTGGCCTATTTGGAAAACCCCGGAAACGGAGTCTACTACCTGGCGACGGCCGCAGATTATGTCGTGCTCACTCCCAATGGACTCATTGCCCTGGTGGGCCTCAAGTCTGAAGTTCCATTCCTGAGGGGAACTCTGGACAAGATCGGAGTGAAGGCTTACTACGCCAGGGTCGGGGACTATAAGTCGGCGGTCGAGCCACTGACCGAGGATGAGTACACCGAGCCCGGCAAGGAAGCCGTCAATGCGCTGATGGACGATGTCTTCGACAAGATGGTGGGTGACATCGCCAGGGCCCGCGGCTTCTCAAAGACCGAGTTGACGGAGAAGATCGACCGGGGCCCCTTCATCCCCTCCGAGGCCATACGCGAGGGCCTGGTCGACACCCTCGCATACTGGGATGAGATACCGCATATCCTGAGAACTCTTGCCCCCGGCGCGACATTCCGCGTCTCATACCACGACTTCGCCAATCGCAAGCCCGCCGAGCTGAGATGGGATGAGCCGCCGGTCATCGGAATGGTATATGCGGTCGGCGCCATCGTCGGCGGGAGCAGCCGAAGCGAATTGTTCGCAGACAATATAATGGGCTCGGAGACCATAAGCGGGGCCTTGAGGGCCCTGCGCAAGGACCGCTCGGTCAAGGCGGTGGTCTTCCGCATAGACAGCGGCGGCGGCGAGATGACGGCATCGGACGTGATCCGCAGGGAGATAGAGCTCACCGCGAAGGAGAAACCCGTTATCATATCGATGGGCGGAGTCGCGGCTTCCGGCGGCTATCTCATCGCATGCAATGGCACATCTATCCTCGCCGACCAGACCACGGTCACCGGTTCC
>JASFOL010000293.1:0-3279 GCA_050116545.1 bacterium
TCTCGTACATAGAGGCGGACATGATGCCGGGCTGGACGGTCACCCGTTACAGCGAGCAGGAGGGGCTGGAGGTATCGGCCTATGCCTGGCCCGGGATCACCGAGACCGCCTTCGCCACCTCATGGCGGACGGGGCAGTACGCCGTGGTCAACTGGGGCGCGCACGGCTGGACGGATGGAATCGCGCGGAAAGTATGGGTCTCAGACGACGGCGACGGCATCCCCGAGGCGTCGGAGATCAGCTGGCCGGAGATGATCAACACGGATTCAGACCTGGACGACGATTATCCTTCGATCGTGACCTCGGCCTCATGCCTGATAGGCTGTCCCGAGCCCAATTCATACGGCAATATGGGAGTAAGGATGCTGGTGATTCCAAACTGGGGGCCTGCCTCAGCCGTGATCGCCTCGGCCAGAAGCCCCTATGGCACTGCCTACTGGCCACCGGGCGGCAGCGAATCGATCATCTACGAGTTCAATGACCTGATGATCAACGATCTCGAGAAGGTCGGGCAGGCATTCTATGACTCCAAGTTCTACTGCACCACCAATTATGGCTGGCCCAACTATGCCGAGTACATCAATATGTACACCTTCAATCTCTGGGGAGATCCCTCCATGACGAGGGAGGGAATAGACCTGGCCGGAGTCGAACCGGATGACGGGGAGACGCGGACTGCCGGTTCCCCGGATATGTCCGTCTGGCCGAGCCCTGCCCGCGGAGCCGTCAACATAAGCTACTATCTGCCCGCTCAGGAGAGCCCGAGCCTGGAGATCTTTGATGTTCTGGGCAGGAAGGTACGGAGCCTCGATGTGCCGAAGCAGGCTCAAGGTCACCACAGCCTGGCCTGGGATGGCTTGAGGGACAATGGCACCGAGGCCGCGGCCGGCGTCTACTGGATACGGATGAGGCTCGGGAGCCAGAGCGTGATGGCGCGTGTCGTCCTGCTCAGGTAGGTGGCAGGTAGGGGGTGACTCAGCTGGTGGTCCCGACCACCTGCATGACAGCTTCGATAAGGTCCTTGTGGTCGAACGGCTTGGTCAGGTAAATGTCTGCGCCCGTGTAGTAGCCGGTTTCCTTGTCCGCAGCAGTGCTTCGCGAGGTCACCATGATGATGGCGATGTCGGAGTGCGCCTCATCGTACTTGAGCATCTGGCAGACCTTGTAGCCGTCCAGGCCCGGCAGCATTACGTCCAGGATCATCACATCGGGATGCAGCTCTCTGGCCGCGGCCAGCGCCTCCAGACCGTCCTCGGCCTCATGGCATTCCAGGCCCTCTTTCTCAAGCAGGGCGCGCACCAGTCCCCTGATGCAGTCATCATCGTCGACAATCAAGACGCGCATTAAGATGCTCCTCCCAGGGCTATACCTTATTATCGGCACCTTTTTTCGCGCACTTTAGGGCAGGTAAGGGAGGCCGAATCCTCAATCATGCCCGGTCCGCAAGCTGCCTGCGCGACCGCCGGGTACTTTATGCAGGACGAGCAGCTACGCCCCTGGAGGACCGGCGGGTACTTGATGCAGTGCGAGCAGCTATGCCCCTAGAGGACCGGCAGGTACTTGGCCAGTTCGTACTGGGTCACCTGTATCCTGTAGTTGTCCCACTCGATGCGCTTGTTCTCGAGGAACTTGGAGAAAAGGGCATCGCCGAAAGTATCCCTGACAAGCTTGCTCCCGGCCGTGACTTCGATCGCGGCATAGAGGCTGTCGGGCAGGCAGTTGATGCCGTGCGAGCGGCGCTCGGCTTCGCTGAGAAGATACACATCGAGCTCCACCGGATCGGGGAACTTGTAGCCGTTCTCTATCCCCGCCAAACCGGCCCTCAGCATCACCGCCAGGGCCAGATAGGGATTGCAGGCCGGATCCGGACACCTGAACTCCACACGCCTCGGCTCTTCCTTGTCGGGCTTGTCGAAAGGCACACGCACCAGCGCGGAACGGTTGCGGCTTCCCCAGCAGATATAGGCCGGAGCCTCGAATCCAGGCACCAGCCTCTTATAAGAGTTGACCCACTGATTGGTCACCGACACGATCTCCGGAGAGTGCTTGAGCAGGCCGGAGATGAACTGCTTGGCCAGATCGGACAGGCCGTGCTGGTCCCGGCGATTGAAGAAAGCGTTTCGCTTGCGCTTGAAGAGCGACATGTGAAGATGCATACCGCTGCCGTTCTGGTCTCTCAGCGGCTTGGGCATGAAGGTGGCGTAGACGCCGTTCTGGCGCGCGACCTGCTTGATCACCAAGCGCGAGGTCATTATGGCGTCGGCCATCTTCAAGGCCTCATCGAAGCGCAGGTCAAGCTCATGCTGACTGGTCGCCACCTCATGATGGCTCGCGTGCATGCGGATGCCCATGGCTTCCAGGGCGACCACGGTCTGGTCGCGAAGATCGGTGCCCACGTCGATGGGCGCGAGGTCGAAGTAGCCGCCCGCATCCAGCACCCGGGGAGAGTTGGCGTCTGAGAAGTAGAAGTACTCCAGCTCCGGGCCCACAAAGGCCGTGTATCCACTCTTCTTGAGCATTCCCACGGTGCGCTTCAAGATGTACCTGGGATCTCCCTCATAGGGGTTCAGGTTGGCATCCACCACGTCGCATATCATCCTCGCCACCGGGACGCCGTCCTGGGCCCATGGCAGGATCTGGAAAGTCGAGGCATCAGGAAGCACCACGAGATCGCTCTCGTATATTCTCGCGAAGCCCTCGACCGATGAGCCATCGAAGCTCATTCCCTCCTCGAGAACCGCTTTGAGCTCGGCCGCCGGCACACTGATCGACTTGAGTTGCCCCAGTATATCGGTGAACCAGAGCTGTATGAACTTAACCCCGTGCATCTTGGCCTCACGCAGCGCTTTGGCTTTTTCCACCGTGCTCATCTGAACCCTCGCTCTCCTTGGTTTTGCCTGCTCACCGGCTATGTCTGTCTATCGGCAGTTGAATCGTCCGGCGGAAGTCCTTAATCAGTGCATGTGACCGCTGTGATCATGCCCATTGCCGTCAGGCCCGTCCTCTTCCCTCTCGAGGCCGAAGGCCGTAACACGGGCATGTCCCGTGCCGATCGCGCCGCAGCGCTTGAGTGAAAGCACGGGCGAGCCTTCCTGCGGGGTATAGTCCATCTCGTCAGGGCCGGCAAAGGCCGGATCGACGAAGACATTGTCCCTGAGCTCCGAGCCCTTCTCGGCAGTGCCTCCGTAGTCGTCGCCGGTGCTTCCCCAGAGGTCACAGCAGGTCATAATCAACTTGGCGCCTTCCCCCTGTGCGAAGATGGTTGATCTCCCGGAGTTG
>JASFOL010000294.1:0-3279 GCA_050116545.1 bacterium
GTCCACAGTGCAAACAAGTATAACCAGGTGATGCTCCAGGTCCGCTTCGCCGAAGTCGACCGCACCGCCTTCCAGGAATTCGGCGTGGACTTCATGATGAATAACATCAATGTCAACGGCGACCAGATGAATGTCGCCAGTTTTGGAGGCAAGGTCGGCGGCCAGGCTCTGCTGGTAGATGACTACGCGCCCGCAGACAATGTCGACTTCTTCCTGGCCATTCCGACGCGGGACTTCACCGCCGTGATAAACGCGCTTGAGCAGGAGGGTATGCTCAGCACGCTGGCACGGCCGAACCTGAGCGCCTTGAGCGGCGCTGATGCCAGTTTCCTGGCCGGGGGGGAGATCCCTGTGCCGATCATATCGGGCGTGTCGAACCAGGTGACGATCGAGTACAAGGAGTACGGAATCAAGCTGGACTTCACCCCGACCGTTCTTGATTCGGAGCTTATAAATATCGGGGTCAAGACCGAGGTAAGCACCCTGGACTATGATAACGGGATCATCCTCAGTGGATTTGCGATCCCCGCGCTGATATCCAACAAGGCCGAGACAACCGTTGAAATCAAGGACGGCGAGGCTTTCATTATCGGCGGAATGATCTTGAACGAAGTGGCCCGGGGAGTCTCGAGGATTCCGATCCTCGGTCACATACCGGTGCTGGGCTATCTCTTCAGCAGCCACCGGTACCAGAACAAGGAAAGCGAACTTCTCATCATGATATCTCCTCACATCGTCCAGGCCATGAGGCCGGAAGACGTGCCGGAGATCGACATGAATCCGGAGGATTAAGAAAACGTACAATCTATCAGGAGGTGATAAGATGTCACCGCCCAGAGAGGGAGAGCGAGGCAGCACGCTGGTGTTCACCGCGATTGCGATGGTGGTGATCTTGGTGGTTTCTGCGATCGCCATTGACCTGGGAGTGATCGGGGCCGCGAGAAGCCAGCTTCAAAACGCCATGGACGCCTCCGCCCTGGCAGGCGCGTCAGGACTTTTCGACGGCCAGGATAAGGCGACTCAGCTGGCGATCACATTTGCGGGACTCAATGAATGCATGAATATACCGGTTAACATTAAGGTAGCAGATGTGAGCTTCCCGGACTCTAGCAAGATTCGAGTGGAGAAGACCCAACCGATCGGCCTCTACTTCGCCAAGGTGATTGGAATAGACTCCGCCGACATCTACGCGACGGCCACGGCCGCGATCGGAGGGCTGAGCGGAACCAGCCGGGTGAAGCCCTGGGCGATCCCGGATTTCGATTATGTTCTCGGCGACGTGGTGCTGCTCAAGTCAGGGTCCTCGGACCCGCCGAGCGCGACCAGCAGCTTTTTCTATGCTGTTGACTTTCCGCCGCTGAACAAGGGGACACCGCTCACAGGCGCCAACGAATATGCGGACAACATCCTATTTGGCTCAGACGGGCTGATCGAAATCGGCGATCAGCTTCAGGTGGAGCCAGGCAATATGCAGGGCCCGACCAAGGCGCCGGTTGAGGAACTCATCGCGATGGATCCAAACGCCACGTGGAACTCGTCGACCAACACAATTGATAATTCCGACTTCGCGGAGTTTTCAAGTCCGCGGGTCTGCAAAATCTCTATGTACGATCCCAATTTCCCACCGGAACCCGGGAAAAACTATGTGACCGTTGTAAGGCTCGGCGCCTTCTTCCTTGAAGACATACAGCCCAATGGAGATGTGATCGGGCGATTCATCGAAATAACCACTGGCGGAGTCTCGGGACCCGGGGATTCGGATCTCTATGGCGTCAAGCTGGTACAGTAGGGATAAGGATGTCGTTGAGGGCAGTTAAGGAGCTGTAAGGCACAGGAAGATCGGTGGGATAGCAATGGCTGAGAACATAACCGTACTGATTATAGACGCGGACGGTGACTCGCGCAGGGCCTCAAAGGGCCTGATGGGCGATATCGGGTGGGTGACCATTGCGGGCGAATGCGAAGATCCATCGCAGGGCCTGGAAATGGTGAGGAAGATCAAGCCGGACGTGGTGTTTCTTAATCTCTATCCCGAGGCAGATCAACTGCTTGGTCTGGCCGAGAAGATAGTACGCAGCGCGCCACGCGCCACGCTGTTCGTTACATCCCCGGACAGGAATCCCGACATCATAATCAAGGCGATGAGGTCGGGGGCGAAGGAGTTTCTCCGCCAGCCGTACGACAGGGACGAGCTGACCGGGGCCTTCCGGAAGTTCAGGATGAGCGACCACGCCTCCGCCGATGGGGTATCACACGGCAGGATAATCTCGGTTTTTGGAATGAAGGGAGGGGTCGGGGCTACCACCATCGCTATCAACCTTGCGGTAAACCTGGCCAGATATACGAAGAGGAGGGTGGTGCTGGTCGATCTCAACCTGCAGCTCGGCAATGCCGCGCTTTTTCTCAATATCAAACCGAAGTATTCAATTGTCGACATAGCTGGAGGCATCGAGGAGATCGACCCGGTCACGGTCAAGGGAATTCTGCCTAGGCATGAGTCCGGGATGTATCTTCTCTCCGGCCCGCCGCGCCCCGAGCAGGCGGAGCTGGTGCGGGAAAATCATCTGGATCGCATCCTGATGGTCCTTCGGTCGATGTTCGACTTCGTGGTGATCGACACCACCAATGTGCTCGGCGAGCTGGCCTTAAGAGCGCTGGACGAGTCGGAGATGATTCTCGCCGTGCTCACCGACGATCTCGCGGCGATATACAATGCCAGGCAATGCCTGGATATCTTCGATCGCATGGGATATGGTGAGGATAAGGTCAGGCTGGTCATGAATCGCGGGTACTCCAACCGGGGCATCTCTTCGCAGGACGTGGAGAAATCCATCGACTATCCGGTCTTCTGGAAGATCCCCAATGAGAAGTATCCCACGGTCCTGAGTTCGCTGAACCAGGGCATACCGATTTCTCTTTTCAAACCACATTCCAAACTCAGCGGGAGCTTCCGCGACCTGGCTAATCACCTGAACAGCGAGTTCTATCCCGAAGAGGGAAGGCCGGCCCCGAAGAGGAAGAAGGGGCTTGCCAAGCGGCTGTTCGGGGGATAGCAGGAGTAAAGGAGCGCCAAGATGGGCATACGCGAACGACTTTCACGGGACAAGACTCCTGAGCCTGAGGGCCCCAAGCGGGGACAGCGAAAGACCCAAAAACCCGAGAACCTGGGAGATCCGCTCCAGCAGCTCAAAGAGCGGATTCACCGGCGGCTGATCGACAAGCTGGATCTTACGCGCCTGGCCTCAATCTCCAGAGACGAGCTGAGAGCGCTGGTGCGCG
>JASFOL010000295.1:0-3276 GCA_050116545.1 bacterium
GCTCCTCATAGGACTTGTCGCCGGGGCCGCGACCAGCGTTATGCTCTCGGTGGTCCGGCGCGAACAGATCGAAGCCTTCTTCGTCAGGGTCTATTCCCGGATAGCGGGTCCCGTGAGGCGGCTGATACTGATGCTGCTGGCCGCCCTCGGGCTTATTCACAGGGAGCGCGAGAAGCTATTCGACATTGAAGTCTCCGAACCTGATCTTGATCCTGAGGTGGCGGCGCTCCTGGAGCTGGACAGAATCGATGCCCTCGGGCTCCTTGAGCGGGAAATGGCAAAGGAGCATTACACTCTGGTCTCGGAGTCCCTCAGGCGCTATCTCGAACGCAAGTATGATGTGCTCGCCATGGAATCTCCGACTTCATTCACGCTTGAAGCCCTGGAAGGGAGGGGGATAAACCCTGAGGGCCTTGAGCTGACCGGGGAGGTCCTGGAGGAAGGCGACATGGTGAAGTTCGCCAAGTTCATGCCCGGGCCTGTCTCGTCAGGTTCACTGACTGAGAGGGCGCGGCGCATAGTGGGCCTGACCGGGACCGTGCAGGCGGGCCGGCCCGGCGGAGCGCAGCAGCCGGAAACCGCTGCTGAAGAGGCCCGTCGGGGGGAGGGATAGAATGCGCTTCGAGCATCCACTATTCCTCTTTGTCCTGGCGGCAATCCCGCTGCTC
Organism: bacterium; assembly: GCA_050116545.1. GTDB lineage: Bacteria > Arandabacterota > Arandabacteria > Arandabacterales > Arandabacteraceae > JAUVJV01. The sequence goes on from JASFOL010000295.1 coordinate 669, forward strand.
TACCGGTTCAGTTTCAGGGAGGCGCCGCGGCGGTTTGCGGCCTTGAAATACACGGACCTCAAATCTCTTGGGGGAGGCATCAAGACGCGCCGGGGCTACAGGGGAACCCTCTTCGCCTTGCGGGCCATCGCGCTGGTGCTCATTGCCCTGGCCCTGGCCAGGCCGCAGCTCGAGACAAGCTATGAGACCGCAAAGACTGAGGGGATAGACATAATGCTGGGCCTGGATATATCGGGAAGCATGAGAGCGGAGGATTTCAAGCCCAATAACCGGCTCTACGTGGCCAAGCAGGTGGTATCGAACTTCGTCTCGAAAATTCCGAACGATCGGGTGGGGCTTGTGGTCTTCGCATCCAAGAGCTTCACCCGGTGTCCGCTCACCCTCGACCATCGGGTCCTAAGAAGCATGCTGGAAGATATCCAGATCGGCATGATCGATGACGGCACCGCTATCGGTCTGGCTCTGGCCACCTGTGTGGCCCGTCTGAAGGACTCCCAGGCCAAGAGCAAGGTGATCATCCTGCTGACGGACGGAGTCAACAATCAGGGGGAAATCGATCCCATCACAGGGGCATCGCTGGCCAGGGCGGCGGGCATACGAACCTATACCATAGGCGTGGGCAAAGAAGGCGGCGCACCCGTACCCGTGCCCACACAGAGCGGTAGGATGGCCTATGCCCGCAACCCTGACGGCAGCCTCTATATGACCGAACTGGATGAAGACACCCTGAAGGAGATTGCCGCCATGACCGGAGGCACTTACTACCGGGCGACGGACGAAAAGGCCCTTGATGAAATCTACAAGAAAATACTCGACATGGAGCGGACCGCCTTCAAGGTCAAGCAGTTTAAGCATAAGAAGGAGCTCGCGGGACGGATCATGCCTTTTGCGGCCCTCGCCCTGTTTCTGGAGATCCTGCTGGTTACAACGATCTGGAGGAGGATCCCGTGAGCAGAGGATCGCGGTGCCGGCCGCATACAACAATGACTCGACGAGGTTGACCGGGTGGAACTAGGAAATCCCACAGCGCTATATTTCCTGGCCCTTGCGGTCCTGGGCGCCCTGCTCTTTGCGTATGAGATGGCATGGGCCGGGAGGGCAATGAAGAGGTTTGCGGGTCAGAGCAGTATGGGCAAGGTGGTGAAGGGTTTCTCGCGGCGCCGGCGAATCGCGAGGCGAGTTCTGATTGTCGCCGCGCTCGTGCTTCTCATCCTGGCCTGGACGATGCCGAGAGTCGGCAGGGGCATGAGAGTGATCAAGCGGGAGGGAGTGGACGTGGTGATCGCCCTGGACGTTTCGGCGAGCATGCTGGCTGAGGACGTGAGTCCAAGCAGGATGGAAGTCGCAAAGCGGGCCGTCAATGGCCTGGTCGCGAGACTGGACGAGGACAGGTTCGCGCTGGTCGGCTTCGCCGGTGCGGCCTTTGTGAATTGTCCGCTGACCACCGATGCCGGCGCGCTTGCGATGTTCGTGGACTTTCTCAATCCCGGAGTGGTCCCCGAGCAGGGTACCAGCATGGGTGCCGCCATCACTGAGGGCCTCAGAGCTCTTGCCTCGAGCAGTGGGCGGGGCAAGGCCATGGTCATAGTGACCGATGGTGAAGACCATGGCCGGGATTTCGAAGGCGTCCTGAAGGAGGCCGAAAGCCAGGGTGTCCGGATATTCACCCTGGGGGTCGGCACGCCGGGCGGAGAGCCCATACCTATCCGGGACAAGGCCGGCAATGTCACATCGTATAAAAGGGATGAATCGGATAATGTGGTGGTGTCCAGGCTCAACACCGACGTGCTTGAAGAGATCGCGAGAGTGACCGGTGGCGAGAGCTATGTCCTCGGTCTTGGCGACAGGGCCATATCGAAGATCGCGCGTTCCATCGAGGGAATGGAGAAAGGACTGCTGGAAGAGAGGACCTTCGAGTCCTACCTTGAGCTCTTTCAGATTCCACTGGCGCTTTGCTTCGCGCTTCTGGTGGCGGAAGCCATAGTCGGGGAGCGGAAGTCCGGTGCCGGGGAAACCGGGAAGGGTGAGCCCGGGGGAGAGAGACCCTGATGATCAGATTTTTGTCTGCAGCTTTTATAGTCCTGCTCCTTGCCGGAACGGCAGGGGGCCTCACGCTCGACGACAAGATGCACGGGCGCATCTCGAAGGGCAATCAGCAGTATGCCGAGAACAACAACGAGGCGGCCCTTGAGAACTACATGAAGGCCCAGGGACTGGACTCGACTCATGCGGTGCCGCATTTCAACGCGGGCGATGCTCTCTATCGCATGGGGAAATTTCCTGAAGGTGCGCATGAGTTCCTGAAGGCGGCAGCCTCGGAGACGGACAGCATGGCGGCCATGAGTTACTACAATCTGGGCAATTCCATGATGAAGGCCAGTGACTTGAAGTCGGCGGTTGAGGCCTATAAGAGATCATTGCTGATGAACCCCGACGATCAGGATGCCAAGTTCAACCTCGAGCTGGCCATGAGAATGATGGAGCAACAGGACCAGAATAAGGATCAGAACAAGGACCAGCAGGACGAGCAGCAGCAGGACCAGAATAAGGATCAGAACAAGGACCAGCAGGACAAACAGCAACAGGACCAGAATAAGGATCAGAACAA
>JASFOL010000296.1:0-3270 GCA_050116545.1 bacterium
TGCCCCCTTGCGGCGGGGATCAACATAGTGAGCATCGACTCCGGCTTCTCTCGCGCGGACAAGCGCCATTGCATCCCTGCGGTCACTTATCACGATCACGATATCCGCGTCGATCCTGCCTTCGAGCGAAGCGTCGATAAGGGCTTGAAGATTGGAACCTCTTCCCGAAGCCAGGACACCTACTTTGATTCGCCGCAAAGCGACTTGCCTCCTAAGGGTGGGACAGTCTCTTTTAGAAGGTACGCAGGCAGATTAGCAATCCGGCCGCGCGGCGTCAAGGCCTATTGCCGGGCAAAACCCGGGTCAAGTAAGCTCTCTCCGGCCTGGCTGGAAACCTCGATCGAGCGGCCGTCCGTGGTCACGGTCACGGCCCCGTCCCTGGAGGTGGTGTAGGCGCGGACGCCCGATGTCTCAAGCTCCCTCAGAGTCTCAGGCGCCGGGTGCAGCCTGAAGCGGGTACCTGCCGGTATTATCGCCCAGGAGGCGTCCAGGGCGTCGAGGAGCCCCGGCCCGAGGGCATTCGGGGCCCCGTGATGAGGGACCTTGAGCACCTGACAGGGCGGCACGAGGCCCAGGGCCAGCAGTTCCTCCTGTACCCCAGGGGTCACATCGCCGGTGAAGAGCAGACGGATCTCCCCGAATCTCATGGTGAAGACCAGCGACGCGGCATTGGCATCGTCGGGCTCGCCGGCATACTCCTCAGAGGGGTGCAGAAACTCGAGCTCGACGCCGCCCAGGCTGAGGTTCTCACCCCGCCTGACCTCCCGGATCCGGGCACCCCGTGCCTCCGCTTCGGCCAGCATACTCCGGTAGGCGGGCTCGCCTTCCAGGGTTCCCACGATGATCTCTCCTATCTTCAGGTTGGCCGCCAGGGTACGCAGGCCGCCATAGTGATCGCTGTGGGGATGGGTTATGAAGACCGCATCCAAACGTGATATCCCCTTGAGCGCCAACAGCGGAACCAGGTAGAGATCCGCGGCATCATAGTCATCTCCGCATGGACCGGTATCCACCAGCAGGGCACGGCCTGCAGGAGTCTCCACCAGGCACGCATCGCCGTCCCCGACGTGAACAAAGGTCACAATCAGCTTCCCTCCGGAGCCGCACCGAATGACTATCAGCATGAAGGCACAGGCGCAGGCCAGCAGCAGGGCCTTGTGCCACCTCCTCATCCTGGTTGTTGCGAAGGCTGCGCATATGACCAGGCAGTAGTAGAGTAGAATCTTCCAGACCGCAGGGCGGCCGGTCACCAGCAGGGGATCGACAAACCTTGTGGCCGCGGACATCGCCATCAGCAGCGCACCGACCAGTGTTGCAGCCGCTCTCATGAACACCATCGCCAGGGAGTCCCACACCAGAACCGCGATCGAGGCTTCGAGCCCCGCCGCGACAATCAGCGTGGTCAGCGGAAGAACCACCAGATTGGTCAGGATGCCCGCCATCGAAGTCCGCCCGAAGTGATAAAGTATCAGGGGCAGGGTGAAGACCTGGGCGCAGAAGGTGGCCGCTATGCCAAGCGTGGTGTACTCAAAGGCCTTGTCCCATACCGATCCGCGCACCCGATGCCCTAGACGAATCTGCGGTGCCAGAAGCGTGATCCCGAATACGGCGCCCAGTGAAAGCTTGAAACCCAGGTCCCAGGCCAGATGTGGAAAAGCGACGAGCAGCACCGTGCCGGCCGCACAGACGGTATTCGGATAGTCGACCCGCCACTGGAGAAACCTGCAGAGGCTGAGCAGCGCGAAGAACATCCCCGCCCTGAGGGCGGACGGGCGCGCACCGGTCAGGGTCACGTAGAATGCCACGCAGGCGACCGCAAGACCCAGGCGCGCAACCCTGGGCAGGCGCAGCGCCGTGATTGATGATGCCAGAAGAAGCACCACGATTCCCACGTGAAGACCGGAGATGGCAAGCACGTGATATGTACCCGCGCGTATCATCAGGCTGCGGACCTCACCGGTCAGACCATTCCTCTTCCCCAGGAGCATTGCCTCAAGAACCCCGCGGCACCTGCCCCGCGAGGTCCTCCGAATCAGTCCCTCGGTTTTGCCCCGGAAAGCCCTGACCATCCCGCCCGGCCCCGGGTCAATCTGTCCGCCCCGGAAATCACCGGGCCGCCCTTCTTCACTGGCGTTCGAGGAGAAATACCCTGCCACCCCGCGCCTTCTCGCCTGGGCCCTCCTGTCGACGGCAAAGGGATTCATCGCCCTGCCGGGCTTCCGGAAGGTCCCGGCTAAAACCAGACCACCGGAGTACAGATCATCGCAATACCGGCTTCGCCCGGCCTCCGGATCGACCATCACCACCCTGCCCTCCAGCGAAGGCCAGCCCGCGATCACGCTCTCGACGCGCATCTTCAAGCGGCCCGTTTCAAGGCTGGAGAGCGGAACGGAAGAAACCTCGAGCACCGCGGGGAACTTCTCCGGGAGGTCCTCCATCCCCCAGCGGGCTTCGTTCCATGCCGCGTCGGGGCTTCTCAGGATGCCCAGAAGCAGCATGCAAACTGTCAGGATAACCAGCCCTGTCCGGGCGCCCTTGAGAACAAGAAGGCCGGCAATGGCCGGCAGGAGAAGTATGAGAAGTATCCAGGCGCGATCGCCCGAGGCCGGTCCGGCCAGAAGCCCCATCCAGAATGCGGCAAGCAGAAAGACCGATGGACGACGCGCGCGCTTTCTCACGCGAAGGTGAAGGAGCAAGAAAAATGCCCGCGCCCGATGTGCGCAGGCTGCAGGCCTGACCCATCTGGTGGGTCAGGCTGTCAATCCAAGTTTACAGCTGTCAACCGATGTTAACAGTCGTCAGCCCGTGTCCACGGCCATCAACCTGTGCCTACAGTCGTCAGCCCGTGTCCACAGCTTCCAACCGGGCCTGCTAGTTGGGCCTGGTCTCCGAGCTGGGCCTGGTGACAAGATCGCTTCTCCGGTTGCCGCCTTCCGCGCTTACATAGTGCGGGCAGCGCTCGGGGTTCTCGCTCAGGCAATAGCGCGTCTCTTCAGTTATGGTCGGGATGACCATATTGGGCCTCGCGAGGCAACGGAAAGTCCAGACTCCGGTCAGGTAGGGGCATGCGGCCATCAGTCTTCCTCCATTCGTTTTGAAGTCGTCACAGGAAAACTATCGGCCTCTTCGCAAGGGGTGTTTAGCTCATTCGTCGACACGCCGATACCTCTGACGGCGGTGCAGACTTTGGAAAGAGGTCCGGATCCTGGCGGCCGCTTCAGACTTTGTGGCTGAGGATTGAAGAGATGGTCTTCTCGATCTTGCTCAGGG
>JASFOL010000297.1:0-3253 GCA_050116545.1 bacterium
TGTGATCCGGGCCGAGGTGGGGAAGGAGACCATCACTGCCCGCACTGCGATCGTGGCCACCGGCTCGGTGCCGAGGAAGCTGGGTATCCTGGGCGAGGGCGAACTGATGGGGCGCGGCGTCTCCTACTGCGCCACCTGTGACGGGCCGCTCTATGGAGGCAAACTCACAGTCGTGATCGGCGGGGGCGACTCAGCGCTCCAGGAGGCCATTTTCCTTTCACGCTTCGCCAGCAAGGTGACCGTGATCCACCGGCGCCGCGAGCTCCGGGGTGCGGCCGTGCTTGAGGCTGCGGTCAGGGACAATCCCAAGGTCGAGCTGGCGCTTGATAAGAAGGTCAGGGCCATCGAGGGGACGGAGACGGTGACCGGAGTCGCTATCCAGGACAATGAGACCGGCAGTGAGGAGACCATTCCGGCCGACGGGGTGTTCATCTATGTGGGCTATAATCCATCGGTGGAAATGCTCGGCCCTGAGTTCGAGAGGAATGAAAAAGGGTTCCTCATTGCCGGGCCCGGCCTTTCGACCTCGGTGCCCGGCGTGTTCGTGGCCGGCGACGTGAGGGAAAAGACCCTGAAGCAGGTGGTCACCGCAGCAGGCGACGGAGCCGTCGCAGCCACGTCGGTCTACGAGTACCTGGAAGGGCCGCAGCCTGAACGCATGTAGCAGTGAAGTGCAGCCCGTGCCTGGCAGTGAAGTGCGGCCCGCACCCAGCAGCGATGCGCGGCCGGGACCAACCCCCGGGACGGACGGCCGTGATGTCCAGAGTTGGCTTGACAGGCCCTCCGGCAGCATGTAAATTCATTCAAATCACGGAACTTCCAACGGATCCTTGAGGCGGTGAAGTACATGATGGAATACAACTTCAGCGAGATCGAGTCAAGGTGGACGGAGGTCTGGAAGCAGCGGGGCACCTTCCGGGTCGAGAGCAGGCCCGAGAGGCCGGGCTACTACTGCCTGGTGATGTTCCCTTATCCGTCGGGAGACCTTCATGTGGGGCATGGAAGGAACTATATCCTGGGCGATGCCCTGATGCGCTGGAAGACCAAGGAAGGTTTCAAGGTGATGTTTCCCATAGGCTGGGACGCCTTCGGCCTTCCCGCGGAGAACGCCGCCATAAAGCGCAACATAAACCCTAGGGACTGGACCGAGGACAACATAGCCCGGATGAAGCAGCAGCTCCAGGCCTGGGGGATAGGCTTCGACTGGTCGCGCGAGGTCAAGACAAGCGACCCTGAATACTACAAGTGGACGCAGCTGCTTTTCCTCTGGCTCTATGAGCGCGGACTGGCCTATCGCAAGGAAGCGTCGGTCAACTGGTGCCCCGAGTGCGCCACGGTGCTCGCCAATGAACAGGTGGTCGGCGGCCTCTGCGAAAGATGCGACACCCCCGTCGCCATGAAGCGCCTGGAACACTGGTTCTTCAAAATCACCCACTATGCCCAGGACCTGCTTGAGCATCTGGACCGGCTCCCCGGTTGGCCTGAACGCGTCAAGATGATGCAGCGCAACTGGATCGGCAGGAGCGAGGGGGTGGACATATACTTCAAGATGGAGGATGGGCGGGACCTGCCATGCTTCACCACCCGGCAGGACACCATCTACGGGGCGACCTATGCGGTCCTGGCGCCCGATCACCCCGACCTGGAGAGTATCCTCGAGGGAAGTCCCGTCAAGGATGAGGCCCTGGCTTTCGCGGTCGAGGCCAAGCAGCGGGCGGCCCAGAAGCGGCCCGACGACACCGAGAAGCTGGGGGTATTCACGGGCAAGTACCTTATAAACCCCGTCAATCAGGAGCGCATACCTCTCTGGCTTGCGGACTATGTCGTGGCGGAATACGGGACGGGCGCAATAATGGCCGTCCCCGCGCATGACCAGAGAGACTTCGAATTTGCCACCAAGTACGGGCTTCCCATACGGCTCGTGATATCTCCCGACGGGAAGCTCAAGGACGCGACGGACCTGAGCGAGGCCTATACTGGCGAGGGAACCCAGGTCAACTCGGACACCTTCGACGGGCTTTCCAATACCGAGGCCATGAGCAGGATCGCCGACTATATGGAAACCGAGGGAATAGGCAAGCGCGCGATCCGCTACAGGCTCCGTGACTGGCTCCTGTCGAGACAGCGCTACTGGGGCACCCCGATACCCATGGTCTATTGCGAGAAATGCGGCGCCGTCCCTGTGCCCGAGAGCGATCTTCCGGTGGTCTTGCCCGAGGTGGAGAAGTTCCTGCCCACCGGTGAGTCGCCGCTTGTGCACATGGAGGAATTCGTCAACACAGACTGCCCGTCCTGCGGCGGAAAGGCCCGGCGGGAAACCGATACCATGGATACCTTCGTCGATTCTACCTGGTATTACCTGAGGTATCTGACGCCCCACAATGAGGCCGAGCCATTCGGCAGGGACGAGGCCTTCGAGTGGATCCCGGTCCAGATGTATATCGGGGGCATCGAGCATGCGATAGCCCATCTGCTATATTCGAGGTTCCTGGCGCGGGTACTGGCCGACATGGACCTTCTGCCGGTACGGGAGCCGTTCACCAATCTGTTCACCCAGGGAATGATCTGCAAAGACGGCGCGAAGATGTCCAAGAGCAAGGGCAATACCGTGTCGGCCGATGATTTAATCGAGAAGGTCGGAACCGACACCGTCAGGCTCTCCACGCTCTTCGTGGGACCTCCCGAGAAGGACGTCGAATGGAGAGACAAGGGAGTGGAGGGATCTTCCAGGTTCATAAACCGGCTCTGGCGGGTCGTGGAGAGGATCGCCGAGGCCGGGGGCGAGCAGGGCATTCCGGCCGAACAGGGCATCCCGGCGTGGACCGAACTTGGAGCCCGGGAGCAGGATCTGCTGCGCAAGGCCCACTGGACCATCAAGAAAGCCACCGAGGATGTGGGACACCGCTTCCACTTCAACACCGCGATCAGCGCGGCGATGGAGCTGGTGAACGAGATGTACCGGGCATGGCCCGAAGCCGGCGGCGAGCGGCCGGCGCAGGCGATGCTGGGCGTGCAGCGATTCTGTGCCGAGGTAGCGCTCAATATGCTGGCACCGATGATCCCATACGTGTGCGAGGAGATGTGGAGCAGTCTCGGGAATGACCCCAGTATCTTTGACATTCCTTTCCCCGAGTGGGATGCCGAGATCCTGAAGACCGACCTGGTCACCGTGGTCGTCCAGATAAACGGCAAGGTCAGGGCCAATATCGATATGCCTGCAGGCGCGGCGCAGCAGGAGGTGGAAGACCTCGCC
>JASFOL010000298.1:0-3234 GCA_050116545.1 bacterium
CACCCATATTCAGAAACACGTGCTCCTGGGCGACCCGGCGATGGTGATGGACATGGGACCGCCGCTTCTCGAGGCGACGGCCAATGACTCGCTCGTGGACGGGGCCTATGTGTTCACCGGGGCGGGTGCGGACACGCTGCATATCAAGGGCCTGGTCAGGGACGAAGAGGCCATCATGGAGCTGGGCGTCAGCATCGCCGAGGGCGGCCAGGTCACCCCGGTCGATCCGGGCCTGTATGAGACGCATCCCCTGGTTGACAGCGCATTTGTCAGGAGCCGGGCGTACGATCTGACATATGACCACGCACCGCACCTGGGCAATTACAGCGTCCGGATAGCCGCGGAGGACTATGCCGGTAAGACGAGCAGTCTTGACGTCAAAGTGAATACCGGCACGGCGGATTACTTCGCCAATGATGATCCCCTGGCAGAAGGCGGCCTGCTGGTGATCGGACAGCGCATGAGAATCCTTCTTGCCGCGGCGGATCCATTCGGCGAGGCGGACATAAAGGTCGTGGTGGACACCATTCCGGCCGAGGACTTCGACGGCTACAGTGTCGATATGAAGGACGGCGAGGGAAAGCAGTGGGAGGTCTCCTTCGCGCCTTCCTTGAGCGCCGGAAGCCACACGGTCGTGGCATCGGTCCGCGGGCTTGGCAGCAGCAGGACCTTCGGCTATGTCCCGGCCAGGGTGAACTACTATGTCGAGAACAACCGGCTTCTGGACAATGACTATGTCTCGGGCATGGCCTCATACAGGGTGATTGTCACCGCCGAGGCCGGCATCACCCAAGACGATATCTCATTGGAGCTCAATGGAGAGCCCATGGCGGCGGACTTCGAGCCCGACTCTTCCGGCACCACGTTCGAGGCCGACTTCGACCTTGATCTCGATGCGGGCGACTATGAACTCGCGGCCGTGATCTTCGACTTCAGAGTGCCGGTGGCCTTCATGGTGAGCGACGAGCTCCAGCTGCTGGATGTCTCGGTCTATCCCAACCCGTTCCCGGCGGAGACCTTCTTCCACTACACGCTCTCCCAGGATGTCCGGGATGTTAAGATCGAGATCTACACGGTGTCCGGAAGAAAGATCTTCGACGCCGCGCTTGCGACGGCCGCGGGATACAATGAGTACAGGTGGGACGGCCGCGACGTGGCCGGGGACCGTATCGCGAACGGCACCTATCTATACAGGATAGTGGCGAAGACGAGTTCGCGTGAAAAGGAATTCACCGGGTGGGTGGTCAAGGTTGAGTAAGAAGCCGCCGTCGGGCAATAAGTCGCGGTCGAGTAAGAAGCTGCCGTCGCGTGAGAAGTCACCGTCGAGTGAAAAGCCGCCGTCGAGTGAAAAGCCGCCCCCGATCTTTGACGAGATCGCCGCGCTTCCCACGGAGTCGATCAATCCCCGTACGCTGGCTCTGGACGAGGCCTCGACCGGGGACATCCTCAGCATGATGAACCGCGAGGACCGGCTGGTCGCGCCAGCCGTGGCCAGGGAGACAGAGCGAATTGCAGCCGCGGTGGAGATGGTGGTGGCCGCGATAAAGGCCGGCGGCCGCGTCTTCTATGTGGGCGCGGGGACCAGCGGTCGGCTGGGAGTCATTGACGCCGCCGAATGTCCGCCGACCTTCGGCACTTCTCCCGACCTTTTTCAGGGCATCATCGCCGGCGGATACGGCGCCATAATAAGGGCGAGGGAAGGCTCCGAGGACAGGGCGGACCTTGCAAGAAGAGCAATGACGCGCCGCGGGGTGAGCCGCAAGGACGTCGTGATCGGTCTTGCCGCCTGCCGCCGCACACCCTATGTGCTAGCGGCGCTTGAGCGCGCGAGACAGATCGGGGCCTCCACCGTGTACATCACCTGCAATCCCGGGGTGAGCGGTGAAGAGGCCGACGTCGTGGTCGCCGTCGACGTGGGGCCCGAGGCCGTCATGGGATCGACCAGGATGAAATGCGGCACCGCCGAGAAACTGGTGCTCAATATGATCTCGACGGCTTCGATGGTGAAGCTGGGCAAGGTCTACGGAAACATGATGGTCGACCTGATGGCCAACAGCGAGAAGTTGCGCCAGAGATCGGTCCGGATCATAATGCTGGCGACCGGCTGCGCCTATGACGCGGCCGCCGTGGTGCTCAAGCGCGCGAAGGGAAGCGTGAAGGTCGCCATCGTGATGCAGCTCAAGGGCCTGGGCCGGAAGGAAGCCGCCGCCCTGCTCAGGAAGTCCGATGGATTTGTGAAGAGGGCCTTGAAGAAGAGGACATAGTCCACGGGCTGTGGTCGCCTGACAGGAAACACCTGCTCCGGTCGGGAAACACGCCCGCCGGTCGGGAAACACGTGCTCCGGTCAGGACAATAGCTGCCGAGCCTGGGAGGCACTCGTGAAAGCCAATCTGGTCACAAGCCCGACCATCGGAGTAGCCGGAGTCGCAATTCTGGTCTCCTGTTTCATTCTGCTATCATGCCTTGTCATCTTCTCCTGTTCGAGCGACGGGGGGACCCAACTTGTCTTCTGGCAGTTTCAGCGCCAGGACCTCATGAATGACCTGATCGCGGACTTCGAAGCTGCGAACCCGGACATCAAGGTCAAGATGGAGACCCTCACCTGGCAGAGCGGCTATGAGAAGATCATCATGGCATATGCGTCGGGGCAGCTTCCTGATCTCCTGGAGGTGGGCTCCACCTGGATGCCCAAGCTCCAGGCCGAGGGCGCGGTTAGTGACATAACAGATCTGACCCGTGACCTCGAACCCCATCTGATGATGTGGGATCTCTCCACCTTCGCCGGCCGCCGCTACGGCATACCCTGGCTGATTGGAAGCCGGGTGCTCTTCTATAACAAGGACCTCTTTGCCGCGGCAGGGCTCTCACCGGAGGATCCCCCCGCCACTTGGGAGGAGCTTAAGGACGACGCCCGGGCGATTCACGACCCTGATGAGGGCCGGTACGGCTTCGGAATGAATGCCGGCGAGCGCTATGTGCTCTACAAGAAGTTCATGCCATTTGCCTGGGGACGCGGCGCGAGAATCCTGAGCGACGACCTTTCCCGCTCCGAGCTTGACTCGCCCGAAATGCTCGAAGCCCTGGAGTTCTATCTCTCGCTCAAGCCCTATTCGGTGCTGGAGCGCCAGGACATGATCGACGATCTCTTCAAGCAGGGCAGGGTGGGCATGATGATCTCCGGCGGCTGGAACCTGGAGCGCATTCCCGAGGACGCCCCCGGCCTTGATTTCGGC
>JASFOL010000299.1:0-3232 GCA_050116545.1 bacterium
GCGCGGCGACTCCGCCCGCTTTGTCGCATTCTATAATGCTTATCGAATGGCGCCCGAGGTCACCCGGAAGCGGATCTATCTCGAGACCATGAACGAGGTACTCCCCAAGGTCAAGCAGAAGGTCATCGTGGATGGTGATCTTCGTAGCGTACTGCCCCTGCTCAATCTCGATACGGGGAAGACCTCAGGGGGATCGGAATGAGAGGGAACGCTTGATGCGAATCGGCGGCATAGTCCTGGCAGTGGTGATCCTGATCGTGCTCTTGAGCAGTCTCTATATTGTCAACGAGCCCGAGCAGGTGATCATCACCCAGTTCGGCCGGCCCATCGGCGACCCCATCACCACCCCCGGCCTGAAGATCAAGGCTCCCATCGTTCAGAAGGTCAACCGCTTCGACAAGCGTTTCCTGGAATGGGACGGAGATCCCAACCAGCTTCCCACCAAGGATAAGCGTTTCATATGGGTTGACATGTACGCCCGCTGGAGAATCACCGATCCGCTGCTTTACTTCCAGCGCCTGAGGGACGAGCGCGGGGCCCAGACCCGCCTGGATGACATCCTCGACGGGGAGACCCGGAATGCCATCGCCAATCACAATCTCCTTGAGGTTATCCGTAACACCAACCGCACCCCGGGGCAGAGCGAGCTCGAGACCCGCGATGAGACTGGCCTGGAGGAGATCAATATAGGGCGCGAGATGATTCGGAACGAGATCCTGAGCAAGGCCCAGACCCGAACAGAGGATCTGGGAATTGAGATTCTCGACGTCCAGTTCAAGCGGATAAACTATGTGGAAGAGGTTCGCCAGAAAGTCTATGAACGCATGGTTGCCGAGCGTATGCGAATCGCGGACCGCTTCAGGAGCGAGGGTGAGGGTGAGGCCTCAAGGATAAGGGGCGAGAAGGATCGGGAGCTAAAGCGCATACAGTCGGGGGCCTACAGGCAGGCGCGCGAGATCAGGGGAAAAGCGGATGCGAGCGCGACTGAGATTTATGCGGCGGCCTATAATCGTTCTGCAGGTACGCAGGCTTTCTATGAGTTCCTGAAGACGATGGAGGTTTACAGGACGACCCTGGATTCCGAGACCTCGCTGATCCTTTCCACAGACGGGGAATTCTACAAGTTCATCAAGCAGTCCGGCCGGTAAGCGTCCCGGCCCTGACCCGCATCAACCTTCCCAGTTGGGCTCGGCAGCCCATGAGACCTGCTTGACGATTGCATCTTCCTTCTCGACTTCCCCCGCCAGCTTGATCTCCCTGACCGCATTGGCAACAACATATACATAGTCATTGTTGCTCTTGGGATCGACCGGAGAGACGAAGAAACCCTGGAGCCCGCCATTGTAGTCCATGCTGGTTCCGCGTATGACCTCGCCGTCCTTGAAGTGTACTTCGATCCTCAGCCCCACCAGATGAGACGTGCTGTGGACCTCCCTGAACCTCTTCTTCTCCCGGTACATCAGGTCGCCCTCGAGAGTCTTCACGAAGAAGAGGGCCTTGAGATCGCCGACCCGGACCTGGTATACCCTGCCCTTGTCTTCCGGCCGCTCAGAGACTATCCTAAAGGTGAGGCCGAAAGGGTCGAAGTCGGAGGTGGAACCCTTTAGTAGTTTACCACCCTTGAAGTGCGCGACCACCCTGTGTGGGCCGCTGCCGTCTGGACGTGACATCTTTGTTCCTCCCCTGTAATACCAGAACTCGACATCTGCTTGCCTGCCAAAACAGCCTGGTATCACCAAGGATGCTCTATTGGGGCTTCCGGCGGAATCGCCGGGTCGCCGATTGCTCTCCTAATTAAATCGGCAGCAAAGCGTGCGGGTTTAGGCCTCAAATATCCCGGTCCCGGAGTTGTCCCGGTCCGGGCATTGTCCCGGTCCTGAAGTTCTCCGGTTTCAGGGCCTGAGCTTGAAGAGCCGGTAGGGCTCCCCCGGATCCGGTCCCAGGTGAATCTGGGACGTGGTCACGTAGAGGTAGCCGTCCGGGCCCCGGGCGATGCTGTCGGGCCATCTGAGGCGCGGGTCCTGGGCGACGGTCTCAAGGGTGCCCAGCCTGACGAACTTCTTGATGGCATTGTCCTCGATAGCGGTGACATAGAGGTACCTGTCACTCCCGAAAGCAATGCCGTCGGCAGGCCCGGTCTCGTACATCGATTCCACCTTTTTGCCCAGTTGCCCGGGTGAGAGCGACTTGTCCCGAAGCCAGCGTGTCTCGATCCGGTACAGGGTGCGCCCGGTCAAGGCCTGATAGTAGAGGTATTTCCCGTCCGAGGTGAGGGCCAGACCGTCCGAGTGCACTTCTGGGGGCTTGCCGGCCCGGAGCCACTTCCTGCCGCCGATGGTGAGCGTTATGCCTTCCGATTTTGTTGAGGGATGGTCGGAGAGCAGCCTCCGGCTCTTTCCGATCTTCAAGTCAACCACCAGGATTGCTCCCAGGCCGGAGTCGGTGATATAGGCGGTTTGAAGTCCGTTATCGACCCGGACGTCGTTCAGGTAGCTTTCTGGCGGCGCCGCTTCCTCATCGAAGAGAATGATCTCATCTATCCTGTCCCGGCCCAGGTCGAACTTGACCAGCTTGGCCCCGCCGGCCACGACGCCCCTGAAGCCCGGATTGGCGGCGTCGAGTATCCAGAGATCGTCATTCTGGTCTATGAAGACGCTCTGAACGCAAACGAAGTGATCTCCCGGCGCCACAGGTTCTTCCCAGGCGTTCCACTGATCATCGGGATAAGGTGTTATGTCCCCGGACGCCTGGATCTCGCCCACCGAAATGGGTACATCGTTCGACCATCTCGGGTAGTTGACAAAGATGCGCCCCTCGCGCGAGACGGCAACGCCGGTCCATTGACGGTCGGACCGGGCTACCTCAACCAGGTCCGCGCGGCTCGCAGGCTCATTCAGATCCGTTACTTGCTCACTTTCCTCATCCCCAAAGGGCCACAGATCGGTCAGAGGCCGGATCTTCTTACATCCTGATGCCGTAAGCAAAACAATGGCCGCAGCCAGCATGGCCACCGGCAACTGCAGTCTGTGGCGCCGCATCTATCTACCTCCATCGGGACAATATCGCGTTGCTTCCTCCTATTATTATCGACTTCCGGCCTGTCCGTCATGATGTTCGATTGAAGCCACGACAAAGATCGGTCAATATCCAGGGCCCGCAATCTCTACTTCGCGATGAATTACCGGAACTCCACTTCGGGATACGGCGACGGCCCTGTCTTGAGCAGGTCCTG
>JASFOL010000300.1:0-3226 GCA_050116545.1 bacterium
GTGCCAGAGCAGTATGGGCGGCTGCCTGCGGGCACCGGGTCTATTTCCGGAGGGCGGCCTTGTTAAGCAGGTACCCGGGGACCTCGGTTTCAAGGTCAACCGACTTCACTATGTACTCTGTGCCCTCGCCTTTTGAGAGTTCATCCTTGAAGACCATCCTCCTGGGATACCAGCGGTCCTTCAGCTTCATGACCTCCGTGATCCCGGTGGTCTTGAGCAGCTTCCCGCTCTTGGCAAACCGCTCTTCCCTGAGGGGCAGCCACCTGCCGGAGTCCACCCATACACGGCGGGAGTGATAGGCGACATCCTCGGTGCTGGCCCGGAGCTCGACTACATAGCACTCGCGACCGTCAAGCGAATCACGGCCGACCACCTCTGCGTCGTACTTGTCGCGAAGCCTGTGATTCTCGGTTATATCCTCATAAGACAGGTCCGAGCCCATCACCGATTGCCTCAGCAGGTGTCCGGAAATCGCGATTATTCGATCTGTAGGCTCGGGGATATAGTTCCAGACCTGGCCGCCCAGCTTCAACATCTTCTTGCCCTTCTCGCGCGCAGGCGAGAGGTATTCCACCAGGACACTGTCCACGCCTTTCCTCCAGGACCGCGATTCGATTGTCCTGGTGCCGCTCCGCCCGTGGAGGACCATGCTGGCCAGCACCACCGCATGGTCCAGGAACAGGTTCTCGTCTATCTTGTTGAGCACATAGTCTCCCGATGGCATTTCTTCCTGCCGGCCGGGGACTTGCGCGACCGCGGTCGCGGCGCCCAACACCGCAATCACAGTCAGGATTGCCAGACAGGTAACAGCAGCTGCTTTTCTCATCTTATCACTCCGCTCTCAGGCCTCCAGCTCCTTGAAGAGCTGGGCGGTCCGGCGCCGGAATATGCTGATGCCGGAAACCATAGTTCCGGCCAGCGTTGCCAGCAGGCCCGGGATGAATCCTATGTAATAACTTGTGTTTGTGACCCTGGCCCTCACCACATTGGCCATTATGACGCTTGAGCCCTTTGTCATCGAAGAAATATCCAGTCCCACTTCTTGAAGATAATAAGATACCGCCAGCCCGATGCAGGTGCCGGCTATCGAGCCGGCTATGCCCACCAGCAGCGCTTCCGCGATCAGATTGACGTATACGGCAGCCTTGGACTGGCCGATCGCGAGCCTCACCCCGATCTCGCCGTACCGCCTGATACCGGACATCAGGCCCGTGTTCCAGAGAACCACCGACATCACGAAGAAGAAGACGACCACAATCAGCGATACCCAGGCACCCACCACATCAAGATACTCGCCCAGGCCCCGCTGGTCGGTCAGCGTCAGCATCACCGGGACCAGGTTGCCATCCTCTTCTCTGTACCTTCTGTTGAAGCCGGCGGCCAGCGAGTCCGCGGCCGTGAAATCATAGACCATGCTCGGGAAGAACCCGAGTATCTCTGCGGCGCCGTCCTCCATGTCCAGCGCGTACTGAATGTCGGCCAGGTCAGCGATCACTGTGTTCCTGTCAAGGGGACCTATGCCGAACCTTATGGTGCCGGCCAATTTGAAGCTCTGTACGGCCATGGCCCCATTGGAGGTGGAACTTATCAGGGTTGCGGTCTCCCCGGGACCTGCGCCGAGCCTCCGGGCGAATTCATCGCTGATCAGTATCTCGCCCGGACCTTCGGGCAGCCGGCCACGGCGGAGAGCGGAGGCCAGTTTCAGCCGGCCTGCCTCCGTCGAGCCCTCGCCCAGCAGGTCCACCGCCAGGCCTATCGCCGGCCCCTGCGCCCGCGTTTCGCGGTTCTCGTCAGGGACATCCAGGAGGCCGCCGAACTTGATCCGCGGTGTCCAGTCCATGGCGGGATACTCCCTCTCAAGCATATCGATGAATTCCGACGCGCCCCACACTGCGAAATCATTCGGTGCCTGGCTGGCCATGGAATTATAGGCCCTGGTCATTATCTTCACGTGGCCGGTCTCTATTCTGGCATTGCTTCTTATCGTGTCGTCCACCATGCCGTGCATGAAACAATAGATCAAGACCGCGAGCGCCACCCCCAGGGTTACCACTATGAAGGGAAAAAGGCTGCGGTGCCTGTCCCTTAAGAGCCCCTTCAGCATGAAGATTATCACTTGGCCTTCCCCCTGAGCGCATCGGTCGGCTTGAGCTTGGCTATATTGGACGCCGGCAGCATGCTGACCACGGTCACGCTCACAAGAACGATGAGCATTGTGCCAAGCACCAGGCCAAGCCCGTAGTCTGGATAGAGAAGCGGAGGCACGGGCATTCCCATTTCACTCATGATCTCGGGCACCGGAATGCCCCGCGAGGCGGTCAGCCAAAGCAGCGGGATCCCGTAAACCGCGCCGACGACAAATGCCAGGATGCCGTGAAGAGCGCCCTCTACCGTGAACAGTCCTATCACCTTCGATCTGTCCATTCCGAGCGCCATCAGGGTGCCGATTTCCCTGCGCCGGCGCCAGATAGCAAGCACCTGCGTATCGAAAACCGCCAGCAGCCCCATCAGCAGCATCAGCCCATACAGTATATAGGTGCTGCCCGACTTCATCTTCACCATCTCCACCAAATCCGCCAGAAGGAAGTCGAGGTCACGCCATATCCAGCCCTTTCCCGCGCGCGGTATTGCTTCAAGCCCCTTTCTCACCACAACCAGGCTGGCCTCTCCCTCAATGTCCAGCATCCGCCTTAGATCCTCAAGGGGCACCCAGACCTGCCCCCTGTCCAGCCCCGGCACCGCGAAGCTCACAATGTGGGATATCCGGACTTCAGCCGCGTCGAAGGTGCCTGAAGCGTCGCGCCATCTTATCGTCAAGTAGTCGCCTTCCGCGAGACCGGTCTCCCTGGCCATTTCTGCACCGATCATCGCCGGCACAGTACCGTCATCATTAGGGCCCAGCTCCTTTGAAGGCAAATTGATGATGGTCTGGGCCGGATCCACGCCCAAGAGCACCGCGGGCCTTATCCTGCCCTGGGGATACATCGCCCCGCTGGTAACCAGCATCGCTGTCGCATCCCCGTCCGATATCAGGCCGAGCAGGGCCTCAGGAATAGGCGCATGGCTGTCCTCATAGGTGAGAGGATCATAGGGGTCATAAGTATCCGACCAGTACTGGCCACCGCCCAGCTCGGAATCGATCCTCACGTTCATTATGGTCCTGTTCAGCCCCTCGACCATACCCTGCACCCATATGATCATGACGAAGGCCGCTGAGAGCACGAAA
>JASFOL010000301.1:0-3224 GCA_050116545.1 bacterium
CAAAATCCGCTCAAGGTGCGGCGGCGGCACGGACAGAATCCGCTCAAGGGGTGGCGGCGGCAGTCCGATAACAGATGTACAAAGTTGTGTCATACAGCTTTCAAGAGTTACCGGTGGAGGAGTAGACCGAAACATGAAGTTCTGTGCCTTGCTGGCATTGACAATGGTCCTGGCCGCGGCCACGGCGGTCGTTGGCCTTGAAGCGACCGCCTACCAGATGAGAGAGGACTTCGGCAACACTCCTCTAAACGATGGGGCGATCAGCTACTACTACTATATACCCTGCCCGACCTACTCTTGGTTCTGGTCCTATACCGGCTGGGAGGCAAACGACATGGTCGGGGCATTCTTCACTGTCGGCGATCAAAGCACCGGCGGTTTTGACGACCTCGACCCGTTCAACTGCCATACCGTCGAGGCGCTTCGTGTTCTCGATTTCGCCGGATACGGGACGGTTTATCCCGGGCTCTTCACCGTGGAGTTCGACCTCTGGTGCTCGGACGAGCAAGGATGTCCGGTGGGAGGTTCGATCTGGAACAGCGGACCATATGAAACCGGTTTCGGCTGGAACTATGTGACGTTCGAGCCCCCGCTTTGCGTGACTGACTGCGCAGCGCTGCCGGGGCCTCCGTCGGCCTCGCCGAGGGTGCTTGTGACCGCCAGAATGGTTGGTTCGGACGGCACCTACCCGGCCTGGGGCATGGACAATATAGGGACTCCGGTGGATCTGGGCTGTGCCATGCACGATTCTGGCTGCCTGCCTGCTCTCTATCCGCGTCCCGTCACCAGCGCCTATCCGACCGTTCATTCGGGCTATTATGGGCCTAACTTCCAGTACTGCCCGCCCTTATGGTTCGCAGACGGTGCGGATACCACTCCTGATGCCGGAACATACGGCTTCATTGAACTGGCCTGGAGGCTGTATCTCGCATGTGAGGGCCCAACTGGCGCAGAATCGAGCTCCTGGGGCAATATCAAGAGGATCTACAGGTGATCATGGCAGAGACCCGTCAGAACCCCGGAATCGAAGTCCTGGCCGTCAATTGGCCCCTCACGGGGGGCCTCGACAGGGCCTTGATTTCGCTTGACAGTTTTCAGAAGGTTATGATATAATGCAAGATGTCGAAGGAAGTGTTTTGGTCTAGCTTCAGCGAGCGATTGGTTCGCTCGGAAGGAGGTGAGCTCACGGAGGATTTTGTTTTCAGGTTTTCTGGGGAGGGTGCAGGTTAGCAAGTCTGACTCCTCAGAAGAAGGAGGTTACGAGATGAGGCTTTGTATAGTACTCGCGTTGGTGCTCGTACTCGCTTCGTCTGCATTTGCCCTCGAGAAGAAGGCATATCAGATGAAAGAGGATTTCGGCACCGAGTCCATCGGTTACAATGATGGAACGATCAACTATTACTACTACATACCGTGTCCGACCTATTCCTGGTTCTGGTCATACACTGGCTGGACCCCGGGCGAGATCATTGGTAACTGCTTCAACGCTACCGATGAGGGCACTGGTGGTTCCGGCCTTAATGATCCGGCCATGTGCCATGAGCTCACGACCATCCGGATTCTGGACTTCGCGGGCTACGGAACTGTTTACCCCGGCAAGTTCACGGTCGAGTTTGACGTGTACTGCGCCGAGGAGTGCTGTGGCACCGCAGCTCCGGTGACACATCTGTGGAACAGTGGTCCCTTCGAGACAGGCTACGCGTGGAACTACATCTACGTGGATCCGTATCTGTGCCTGACCGAGTGTGATCCCACCGGCGTCAATGTGAAGCCGTTTGTGGTCACCGCGACCCATACAGGTACCGATGGTATCTACCCTGCATGGGGCATGGATAATATCAGCACTGCCGTCGAGACCGGATGTCCGCTTCATGACTACGGCTGTCTCCCGGCTGCGTATCCCAGGTTCGCCTGTGGCGCCGGCGTGCCGGCTGTTCATGGTGGCTACATTGGCACCTATCCGTTCGAGTACTGGCCGCCGCTGTCATTCCTCGACGGCCGCGACACCACTCCGGACGGAAGCCAGTTTGGTGCTATCGAGTTGGCGTGGAGAGCCTACTTCCAGTGCGCTGGCCCGACAGCGACCGAGCCCAGCAGCTGGGGCAACATCAAGTCGATGTACCGGTAGTAGTAGTTAGTCTTGAAAGAGAGGATGCCTTCGGGCATCCTCTTTTTTTTTGTCTCCCGGCCACCGATTTTTCCCTTGCCAAGATTTGTGCAAGTCACTAGTATCTACTACCAAGAACCCAGGGGAGGGTACTTCATGAGGCGCGGTGTACTTCTGGCGCTATGTATCATCAGTGCAACCTGTTTTGCCTGCGCACCCCGGTATACCACGCGTTCTCCAGAATCTGAGGAGATGCCGGCCTCTTCCCCTGAGCTCAAGGCCGTGATCGCTGATGCCGGCCGGAGCTATGAGCACGGGGTGGACCTCTTCACCAGGGAGGAGTACGATTCCGCCCGCGTCTACCTCGAACAGGCCGTCGCTCTTCTGGGACAGGACCTTGAGTGGTCGCCTTATGACGAGGCCCTCAGCGAAAGGCGCCATCTCCTCTATAAGTGCAGGTATTTCCTGGAGCGCATTCCAGTCGTCCGGGCCGAGCACACGCCGGGGACGGCGCTCAACGACATCGTGCCGCTCAAGCCCGTGCTTCCGCCGGTAAGACTGGTCCGCAATGACCGGGTGGATAAGTGGATACGCTATTTCACGGGTGACGGCCGGGATTGCCTGACCCGGTGGGTGACGCGGTCGGGCAAGTACAGGCAGGGCATGCTCGCGATCCTGAAGGAAGAGGGCATGCCGCCGGAGCTCATAAACCTGGCGATGATCGAGAGCGGTTTTTATGCTCAGGCCTATTCGCGGGCCAGCGCCGTGGGCTTCTGGCAGTTCATCGAGAGCACCGGAAAGATCTACGGACTTCGCATCGACTGGTGGGTGGATGAAAGAAAGGACCCCGAGGCTTCGACCCGCGCTGCCGCGCGGCACCTGAGAGATCTGTATGAGTCGCTCGATTCCTGGCCCCTGGCTTTCGCCGCCTACAACTGGGGACAGCGGAGAGTGGAAAGGGCGGTCAAGCGCGCACACTCGAGCGACTACTGGGATCTCAAGATCAACAGAGAGACGTCCAACTATGTTCCCAAGTTCATGGCGGCCAGCATCATCATGGAGGACCCGGGCCGGTACGGGTTCGATTTCGAGTATGCTGAGCCGCTCGCCTACGAGG
>JASFOL010000302.1:0-3209 GCA_050116545.1 bacterium
GCTATATGCGGGATGATCTGCCCCGAAGTTGCCCTGGAAATCTATAAATAAGGAAAGGCAGGCAGCTATGGCTGAAGAACGGAGACTGATGAAAGGCAATGAGGCCATTGCGGAATCCGCGATACGGGCCGGGTGCAGGTTCTACGCCGGGTATCCGATCACGCCTCAGAATGAACTGACGGAGTATATGTCGCTCAAGATGTCCGAGGCTGGAGGAGTCTTCGTCCAGGCGGAGAGCGAGGTTGCTGCGATAAACATGGTCTACGGGGCTTCCGCCACCGGCGCCCGTGTGATGACATCTTCCTCGGGCCCCGGCATAAGCCTCAAACAGGAAGGCATCTCATATCTGTGCGGCGCGGAGCTTCCGGCCTTCTATGCCAATATCGTCCGGGGAGGCCCCGGGCTGGGCAATATCGCGCCCGCGCAGAGCGACTACTTCCAGTCAGTCAAGGGCGGCGGCCATGGTGATTACCGTGTGATCGTGCTTGCCCCCAGCACCGGGCAGGAGCTGGTGGATCTCACGAGGCTGGGTTTCGAGCTGGCGGACAAGTACCGCAACCCGGCCATGATTCTGGGCGACGGGATCCTGGGCCAGATGATGGAGCCCGTGACGCTTCCCGAGCCCATCGAATTTGATATGAAGAGCAAGGACTCGTGGAGCCTGGCCGACTCATCAGGCCGGGACCGGCACATGATCACATCGGTCCATCTCGCGCCGGGTACGCTTGAGAAACACAATATGGATCTCCTGAAGAAGTACCGGAAGATAGAGGAAAACGAGGCCCGCTACGAGGCGGTCGGTGTCGAGGAGGCGGATGTGGTGATAGTCGCCTATGGCACGGCGGCCAGGATCGCCAAGTCGGCGGTCGCTATGGCCAAGACTGCCGGCGGCCCCAAGCTTGGCCTGATCAGGCCCATAACTCTGTGGCCCTTCCCCACCAAGTACATTGCCGAGGTCGCCGCGGACGGCAGCAAGGACTTCCTGGTGGTGGAGATGAGCCTCGGCCAGATGCGCGAGGACGTTCTGCTGAGCGTCCTTGGCAAAGCCAAAGTGTCATTGCTGGCCCGAACGGGCGGCGGCATACCTGAAGAGGATGCGATCCTGGAGGCGGCCAGTAAGGCAAGGGCCTCCAAAGAGGCCATAGAGGTTTATCCTGGCGGAAACTAGACCGAACGGGGGGTGAGAAGCGTGAAGAAGGTATTCGGTAAACCAGAGAGTCTGAGCGATAAGCCTTTCTCATACTGTCCCGGCTGCGGCCACAGCATAATCCACAGGGTGACGGCTGAGGTCATTGACGAGCTGGGGATAATGTCGAAGTGCATCGGCGTGGCTTCGGTGGGTTGTTCGGTGTTCTCCGATGCATACTTCAACTTCGATTTCATACAGGCCGCCCACGGAAGGGCCCCGGCGGTTGCGACCGGAATCAAGCGGGTCAGGCCCGAGTGTGTGGTGTTTACCCATCAGGGCGACGGCGACCTGGCATCGATCGGCGCGGCCGAGACGCTGCACAGCGCCAACCGGGGCGAGAACATCACTGTGATATTCGTCAACAATGCGATCTACGGGATGACTGGCGGCCAGATGGCCCCGACCACCCTGGTCGGAATGAAGACCACGACTTCCCCCAAAGGTCGCAATGTCAAGGGCACCGGATATCCGCTCAGAATCTGCGAGCTGCTGCGTGAACTCAAGGGTGTGGCATATCTGGAGAGAACGTCAGCGGACGATCCCAAGGGCGTGATGAAGACCAGGAAGGCGCTGAAGAAGGCCTTCCAGGCTCAGCTGGACGGCCTCGGATTCAGTCTGGTCGAGGTGGTATCCCAGTGCCCGACGGGCTGGGGAAAGACGCCGGTTGACGCGGTCAAGTGGCTGGGCAAAGATATGAAGGACTATTTCCCGCTTGGCGTGTTCAAGGACATAAGAGCTGAGGAACCTCAGGAAGTTGCTCGGTAGAAGGAAGGGGACTATTGATGACAACCAAAGTTATTATGGCAGGCTTTGGGGGCCAGGGTGTGGTCCTGATGGGCACGCTCCTGTCCTACTCGGCTATGGTTGAAGGAAAGCACACCACCTTCTTCCCTTCCTATGGGGCCGAGATGCGCGGGGGGACAGCCAACTGCTCGGTGGTCGTCTCCGATGATGAGATCGCCTCGCCCGTGGTCAACCAGCCGGACTGTGTAGTGGCAATGAACATAGCTTCACTCGAGAAGTTCGAGAGCCGGGTCAAGCCCGGAGGAACAATCTTCGTGAACTCCTCGCTGATAGAAAAGAAAGTGGAACGCGACGATGTGGATGAGGTCCGGATTCCCGCGAATGACATCGCGGAGGAGCTTGGCAATTCCAGGGCCGCCAATATGGTAATCCTGGGCGGCTTGCTCAAGAAGACCGGAGCCGTCAAGGTCGATGCGGTCATCGGATGTCTGGAGAAGGTGCTGTCGGAACGCGCGATGGCCCTGCTGGACCTGAACAAGAAAGCTCTCCGGAGAGGGTTTGAGGAGATCTGATCGACTGTTCCAGCAATTGTCCGGAGTCGTCCGTTCCGAGAGGTGCCCAGCCGTTGGCCTGTGAACTGAACGAGAGGCTGGTCCGCGGACTCCTGAAGGAAGTCAAGCGTCCCGGCAGGTACTTCGGCGGCGAGGTCAACTATCCCCGGAAGCGCCAGGGCCGGCTCAAGTTCCTGCTGTGCTTCCCCGACCTTTACGATATCGGCATGTCCAATCTCGGCATCAGGGTGCTTTACCATGTCCTGAACCGGGAAGATGATCTCCTGGCCGACCTAGCATTCGCTCCATGGATCGACATGGAGGGCTTCATGAGGCGCCGTGGCCTTCGGCTCGCCGGGACGGGCACCGGGCTCGCCGCCAGCGAATTCGACATCCTGGGTTTCTCGCTGCAGCATGAGCTCCAGTACTCCAATGTTCTCAACATGCTCGACCTCTCGGGAATCCCGTTGAGGGCCGCGGAAAGGCGGGACGGCGATCCCATCGTGGTGGCGGGCGGCCCATGCGCCTTCAACCCCGAACCCATGTCGGACTTCATCGACGCTTTCGTGATAGGTGACGGGGAAACCGCGATAGTGGAGGTCTCCAGGGCGGTGCTGGAGGGCAGGGACTCTGGCGACGGGCGCTCCGCAATTCTCCGGCGGCTGGGCGAGATCGATGGAGTCTATGTGCCCGCGGTGCACCGCGGGCACATAGACTCCATCGAT
>JASFOL010000303.1:0-3209 GCA_050116545.1 bacterium
CTTGATGATGGTGCGGGGCACAATGCCGTGCTTTTCATTGTAAGCTACTTGCTTTCTGCGCCGCCTGTCGGTTTCCTTTATGGCCCGGTCCATCGAACCGGTGATCTTGTCGGCATAGAGAATAACCTTGCCGGACACATTCCTGGCCGCCCGGCCCGAGACCTGGATCAGCGAGGTTTCCGATCTCAAGAAGCCTTCCTTGTCCGCGTCCAGAACCGCGACCAGGGACACCTCCGGCAGGTCCAGCCCCTCACGCAGCAGGTTGATTCCGACTATGACGTCGAATTCGTGCAGTCTGAGGCCCCTGAGGATCTCGACGCGCTCTATGGCGTCTATGTCGGAGTGAAGATACCGGGCGCGTATGTCGAGGGACAGCAGGTATTCGGTGAGGTCTTCCGACATGCGTTTGGTGAGCGTGGTCACAAGCGCCCTTTCTTTGCGAGCCGTCACCTTCCTTATCTCGCCGATCAGGTCGTCCACCTGATTCTTGACCGGCCTGACCACCACCTCGGGATCAACCAGCCCCGTCGGCCTTATTATCTGCTCGACTATCACGCCTCCGCATTTCTCGATCTCGTATGGGGCGGGCGTCGCCGAGACATAGACAACCTGGCTTATCTTGCTCTCGAACTCGTCAAACTTGAGCGGCCTGTTGTCCAGGGCCGAGGGCAGCCTGAAGCCGTACTTGACCAGAGTGGACTTCCTCGACCTGTCCCCCTCGTACATTCCCCGGAGCTGGGGAAGCGTCACATGGGACTCGTCTATGATCATCAGGAACTCGTCGGGGAAATAGTCTATCAGCGCGCAGGGCGGCTGGCCTTCGGTCCTGCCGCTCAGGTGCCTGGAGTAATTCTCGATGCCGGGGCAATACCCCACCTCCCGGAGCATCTCGATATCATACCGGGTCCTGGTTGCAAGGCGCTGGGCCTCGAGGAGCTTGCCCTTTTCGCGAAGGTCCGCCAGCACATCCTTCAGCTCCAGTTCGATGTCATGCAGCGCGCCCTCCAGCCTGTTGTAAGGCATGACGAAATGTTTGGACGGATAGATATTGATTTTCTCACGCTCGCTGATGGTGTGGCCGGTCAGCGGGTCCACGATCGACAGCCGGGTCACCTCATCGCCGAAGAACTCGATCCTGACCGCATGCTCCTCGCTGGAAGGAAGAATCTCAACGGTGTCGCCGCGAACCCGGAAGGTCCCGCGCACGAAATCATAGTCATTGCGCGTGTACTGGATGTCGACCAGCTGCCTCAGCACCCGGTCGCGCGGGGCCGCCTCCCCTTTCTGGAGGCTGACCAGCATGTTCTGGAAATCATCCGGCGAGCCTATGCCGTAAATGCATGAGACGCTGGCCACCACCACCACGTCCTTTCGCTCAAGGACCGACGCGGTGGCCCTCAGCCTCAGCTTGTCTATATTCTCATTGATGGAGGCGTCCTTCTCGATATAGGTATCCGTCGAGGGGATATATGCCTCGGGCTGGTAATAGTCATAGTAGCTTATGAAGAACTCGACCGCATTCTCCGGGAAGAAGTTCCGGAACTCGCCATAGAGCTGGGCCGCCAGAGTCTTATTGTGTGAGATCACCAGCGTCGGCAGCCCCGCCCTGGCGATCACATTGGCCATGGTGAAGGTCTTGCCCGACCCGGTGACACCGAGGAGGGTCTGCCACTTCTTTCCCAGATTGATGCCTTCGGTCAGTTCGTCGATCGCCCTGGGCTGGTCACCCATGGGCTTGAATTTCGATACCAGCTTGAACTTCATTTTTCCCCGGTCAGCGGCCCTCGGGCGGCACCCGAAGATCGGAAACCAGCTTGCTCCCGGAGGAATTGGGTAGCCTGACGGGCCTGCCATTGAAAAGAAGAGAGACCGCATCCTTATTGGTGATGTGATCGAACCAGAAAGGCTGTCTGGAGTAGAAGGTCTTGCTGTAGCCGGGGTTCAGCATCTCATCCAGCAGCAATGCGTCGCCGCTCCTCAGCTTTATGTGGGTCGACCAGCCGCTGACCGAGATCGAGAGCGAATCAGGCTGCTGCTTCGGCGGCATCACCGCCGGAGCCTGGTCCTGCTGAGCCTGGTCCTGCTGAGCCTGGCCGTTCTCTGATCCGGAGGCTTCCCCGGCGGCCGCAGCCGCGTCTCCAACGCTTTCTGATCCGGAACTTTCCTCAGCCACCGGCCCTGCAGCGTCTCCGCCGGGACCGGCCTGATGCTGAGCTCCAACCGTGGTCTCACCGGATTCCACCTGCCGGTCTCCCGCCGCCTGAGACGCGGCGGGCTCACCTGCGCCCGAAGAGAGCGCGTCCTTGAACACGCGGTCATAGACTATGAACAGCCCGACCGCGACCGCTGCCACCACCAGCGCGAGCAGGAGCCATTTGGGAATCGCTGCCGGCTTCCTGCTCTTGAGCTGCATGCCGCTCAGGGCATCATGGATGCGCTCTTCCTCGCTTTTCTGCTCCAGGATAATCTCGCGCGGGTCCAGGTCCAGTTTGGTGGCATATGCCCTCAAGAACGCGTTGAGATAGGCGTCGGCCGTGAAGGCGGCCGTGCGGCCACCCTCCACCGCCCTTATCAGCTCGGGCCGGAAGTTGGTGCTCCTTGCTATGTCATCGATGGTGAAGCCCAGCTCCTCCCGGCGCTTCCTGAGCTTCTCACCAATACGTTCCACCCGGGCTTCCTCCTGTGAAGATCAAGCCTCTCTGACTTTATCAGAACTTCCTTCTCACCGTATAGGTGAGGACTGCTTCTGCGTTGGCCTCGACGGGAATCTCAAACTCGATGGTGTCCGACTTGATCTTCTTGAAAGGATGCGATTCCCTTCTCACGTCCCAGTCACCGTAGACATGCTCGGTGACCGTCACCACCACGTCCTCGTCCTTGTGGTTGGAGAGGCTGATCTCGAAGGTCTCCATCACCACACGGTCGCTTATCTTTTCATAATCTGTGCGCAGCCTCTCCGCGACTATGTCGAAGGCGTTGCCGACAAAGACCTTCACCTCTTCGTCCCTGGGAGTGTGGTCGATGCTGTCTTCACCCAGGAACTCCAGGCTGCCGTCGGTGTCGGCCTTGAAGACCCTGACCTTGCCCGCCGGAAGCGGCACCCCGAGGCCGCTCTTCTCAGAGTTCTCGAAACGCATCACCACCCTTACGCCGTTTCCCCTGTTGGAATCCAGATTATACTCCTTCACCGCGGCGACATCCCTGGCGGG
>JASFOL010000304.1:0-3205 GCA_050116545.1 bacterium
CTATGGCAATGTTTCCTCGTGGGGCTATGCCGTTGCGGGCCTCGAGTGCTACTATAACTCCAATCCCACCATCAGCGGCTGCACGTTCGCGAAGAACTGGGGTCATCACATCTCCTGCAGTGATGCCTCTCCAACCATTGAGTACTGTATCCTGGCCTTCTCGGAGGCCGGAGTCCCCGTCTCCTGTAAACAGGGCACAGAGACCCCTACCATTCATCACTGCTTTGTTTACGGCAATGCCGATGCGGACACGCTCTGTGGCGGGAACTACAATGACATCGTGAACTCCGATCCCAGATTCTGTGACATGTTCAGCGGGGATTTGAGCCTCTGCGAGAACTCCCCCTGCATTGCGGGCGCCACCTGGACATCACAGGTCGGAGCCCAGGGAGAGGGCTGCGCGCCATGCGGAAGCCCCGTGAGGCCTGAGAGCTGGGGAGCGATCAAGGCGATTTACCACTAAGAAAGTGGACCACGCTTCTGCATCTCCAGCACCGCCTTTTGCAGATCAGGATGCTCCACGAAGAAGCGGTAGTACATCATCCTCAGGACCGTGGAGAGGTCCTTCCACTCATGAACCAGGCCCTCGCCGCCGGTGAAGATATCCCTGGCCTCCTCGAGGCTGGCCTTTATATATCCAGGCAGATGCTTGCTCTCCAGCTCCTTCTCGAGGGCGGCAATCAGGGCGCCGAATTGGCCGCGGTCGAACCAGGTGCCCTTGCATCCAGGGCAATAATCTATGGTAGTGCCCGACTTGTGATAGTCAACCGCCACCATCCTGGCGCCGCATTTGGGACAGTCCGAAGGCTTCTCCTCGAACCGGAATAGCTCGGGATGTTTCCACAGGTCGAAGTCCATCCAGGTGAGATCGGGATCTTCCAGGTCCCTCAGCTTCTCGAGTTCTCCCTGGTCCAGCCACATTCCCTCGCAGCCGGTACACCTGTCTATCTCGATCTCGCCGAGGCGCATCTTCTTAAGCGGCTTATCACAACGCGGGCAATCCATGGTCTTCCTCCTATTTCACCCCCATGGTGAGCGCCATTATGGCCTTCTGGGCATGGAGGCGGTTCTCGGCCACATCGTAGATGCAGGATCGAGGGCCGCTCGCCACCTCATCGGTGACCTCGTGATTCCGGTCGATGGGCATGGGATGAGTGTAGATGGCGTTCTCGGTCAGGGCCATCTTCTCGGCATCGCATATCCAGTCGGTGAGCTTCATGGCCTTCTCTATCTCTTCTTCCTTGTGGAACTTGCCGTCCCAGTAGGCGCCCGGACTCATCCAGTTCCGGGAATAGACCACATGCGCGCCCTTGTAGCCGGCGGTCAGGTCATTTGTCGTATCGAAGTTGGCGCCGGCGGCCTTGCAGTTCTGCCTGGTCCACTCGATGACCTGGGGATCGAGGTCATAGCCCTCGGGAGCGGCCACCGTGACATCCATACCAAAGCGGGAACCAATCAGCATCGCCTCCTGAACACTGCAATGGGAGCGCGCCAGGGCGCCATGGCCCCAG
This sequence comes from bacterium, assembly GCA_050116545.1. Lineage (GTDB taxonomy): Bacteria > Arandabacterota > Arandabacteria > Arandabacterales > Arandabacteraceae > JAUVJV01. Next base: position 1,512 of record JASFOL010000304.1, read on the forward strand.
GTCATAAGGAGCTTCTTGCCCTTCAAGACCCCGGGGTCAAACTTACCCTTGGGAGAGAGCCACTCGGTCCAGCCCATGACGTCGGCCAGTCCCTGGCAGGGATGGAACTTGTCATGGGCCATCGAGACGACCGGTATGTCAGCCCATTTGGCATACTCTCTTATGAGCTCCTCGGCCTCGCCATAGTAGGCACACTTGTCCTCGAGCATTCTTATCCCGAGCCCGCAGGCATAACGGCTCATCACCTTTCCGGCGTCCTCGACGGTCTCTCCCGCCGTGGTCGCGGTCTTGAGCCTCATCGACTTGGGCTCCAGGAACTGGGCATGGCCGCCGAGCTCGGTCGCGGCGCACTCGAAGCTCTGCCTGGTCCTCACCGAAGGATTGTAGAAGAACATGAAGAAGGTGCGGTGGGGAAGCACGTCGGTGAAGCCATAGCGGTCCTTCTTCATCTTGACCGCCAGCTCCAGGGTCGCCAGAAGCTCCTCGGGCGACCAGTCCTGCGTTGTTATAAGATCGCGTCCTTTAAGATCCATGATTTCCTCACTTCCCTCCCATCAGGAGCGACATCACTGCCTTCTGGGCATGCATACGGTTCTCGGCCTCGTCATATATGACCGACTTCCAGCCCTTCTTGACATCGGTCCGGTCCATCACCTCATTGGAGACTTCATATGCCCGGTCGGCCGGGAGACAGTGCATGTAGATGGCTTCATTGTCGGCTGTGTTCATGATGTCGGCGGTCATCTTCCAGTCCTTGTACTTGTCAAAGATCGCCTGAGTCTCCTCGGGGCTGTTCTTGCCCACCGGCGGCTGGAAGATCGGCGTGGCGGCCCAGGCTTTGGGATAGACCACGTGCGCATCCTTGAAGGCGCCCTCGAAGTCATTGGTCACCTCGAAGGTGGCATTGTTCATCTCGGCATTGGCCTCACAGGCTTTGATAACCTCGGGGTCCAGATCCATTCCGGGCGGATGTGCGAGCACGGTATTGCATCCAAGAAGCGATGCGCCGATGATCGCGCTCTGGGGCACCGCGCGCGGCTTGTGAACGCTGGGGCTGTAGGCCCAGCTCATCACGAACTTGATGTCCTTGAAGGTCCCGAACTTCTCTTTGACGGTCATGACGTCCGCCAGGGCCTGGCAGGGATGATACTTGTCGCACTCCATGTTGATCACGGGCACGTCCGACCACTTCGCGAACTCCTGCATCAGGGCATGGCTGCCGCCGTATTCCCAGTCGACGGGATCTCCATAGCAGCGGATCGCGATGGCATCACCCATGCGGGAAAGGACGCGGGCAACGTCGGAAACGCGCTCGGTCGAGTAGGCCACTTCCTTGCCTTCAAGGGCCGGGGTGTAGATCTTGCCGGGATCCAGGAAGTGGGCATGGCCGCCCAGCTGGGTCATCCCCGCCTCGAAGGAATTGCGGGTCCGGAGACTCTGGTTATAGAAGATCATGAACAGGGTCTGGGCCCTCAAGAGATGATCGTGAAACTCCCGCATGGCGAAGCGGCGCTTGAGATCGAAGGCCACGTCCAGGAAAGTCTCGACTTCTTCCCTGGTCCAGTCCAGGAGGGTCATATAGTCCTTGCCCTTGAAGGAATCGGTCCTCATCGGTTAAGTACCTCGTGTTGCCGGTTGAAAGTGAACAGGTTTGCTGTGACCTGTGTGTCCCAGTCCTGCGTGTCCTGGGTCTG
>JASFOL010000305.1:0-3200 GCA_050116545.1 bacterium
GCGCGCCTCTTCGATCCCGATGCCATCGAACTCCATGAAAGCCTCGTCCACGCTGAAGGGTTCTACCTGCGAGGTGAACTCCCTCAAGATTCCGAGTATCTTCACGGAAGTATAGACATACTTCCTTGGATTTCCGGTTACATAGATACCGTCGGGGCAGAGCTTTCTCGCGCGGCCGAGAGGCATCCCCGATCGCAGGCCATATTTCCTGGCTTCATATGAAGCCGTGGAGACCACGCTCCTGGAGTCCGGGCTTCCACACACAATCACAGGCTTGCCGGCAAGATTGGGATTGGACAATTGCTCGATCGAGGAAAAGAAGGCATCCATGTCCAGGTGAAAGTACAATCTTCCCATCATGAAAACCTGCGGACTATCGACTTGACCGTGCCGAGAATACTGATCCGGTCATGGCCCATATCCGTCAAGTTGATGTCATCATAGCGATCATTCTCGGGCTTGAGGAACACTTTCCCCATTCTCCTCACGAATCTTTTCAGGGTGACTTCATCTTCGATAAGCGCCACCACAATTTCGCCGCTATGCGGGTTGGGATTGCGTTTGACTATCGCTATGTCCCCGTCGTTTATTCCCGCGTCAATCATGCTGTCCCCGCTGACACGGACCGCAAAAGTGTCCTCGCCTCCCGCCGTCCTTTCATCGACGATCAGGAAATCTTCTATGTTTTCCTCCGAGAACGACGGTTCCCCCGCCGGCACCCTTCCCAGAATGGGCACCCTGGTTACCTTTTCCATGGGCTCTCCTTCGGCATGCCCGCTTTCCACCACCCGGATTCCTCTTGCCGTCCTGGAGCTCCTTTCAATCAGTCCATCTTCCTCCAGCTTCTCGAGGAAGTAGCGAACACCATTGGTCGATGAGATATTGAACCTCTTGCCGATCTCGCGGATGGTAGGAGGCAATCCGCCGAGGTCTATCTCAGCCTTGATATACTGGTAGATGCGCTGTTTTTTCTGCATGCCGCCAGCTTACTGCACATTTGTGCAGTAGTCAAGAAAAAAGATAGACGGGGCAGGCATAGCGCTTGATAGGTTGAATCCTCGGGTTGTCTCACAGAACTGCCGGGCCGGTTGAGGGGCGGGGTCGCGGTGACGGTTGGCTCGCGGGACGGACGTGCAGGCTGTCCTGCTCAGTCCTTGAGAGCGATCTCGCGGAGCGGCATTCGGTAAAACTTGAACCAGTGGTCTATCTCGGCTCCCGACACTTTTCTCAGGCTCTTCATGCGCCTGCGTTCTCCCAACACCCTGGGCAGCCCTCTGAAAGCATCGACATAGGCCTTGATCACGCTCCAGATCAGGCTCCACCCGGAGTGTTGTTTGGTGAATTGGCCTGCCGCACCCTTCCGGGACATGGCGCCATAGGCCTGCAACAGATACCTGGCGAAGCTGTGGAAGGGGCTCAGGAGAAGCTGCTTGACCGGGAAGTATTTCCAGACTATCCAGATCCGGTTGCGCTCCACGAGATAGACTTTGCGGGGAGAATAGGCGCCGGTGGTCCTGGAGTAATGATGATAAACCACAGAGCCGGGCACGAATAGGCAGCCCCAGCCCGCGAGCCTTCCCCTCAAGCCGATATCGATGTCGTCGCCATAGGCGAAATGATGCTCGTCGAACAGGCCGATCTCCTCAAACATGATCCTCCTGTAGAGAGCGGCACAGCCGCTGGGAAAAAAGACATCGGTCTTGTCGTCGAACTGGCCCTTGTCGATTTCCAGTCGGCCCCGTCCCCGGTTGAGCCCGTCGGGGTACATCAGGTGACCGGCGGTATCGATTGTGTCTCGCTTCTCAAACAGCAGGGTCTTGCTTGCGAACATGCCCACAGTGGGATGCTTGTCGGCAAAGCGCACAATCTCGGCCAGCCAGTCCGGATGTGCCTCGGTATCATTGTTGAGCAGAGCGACATACTTGCCGGAGGAGGCTTCGATACCTTGATTGCAGGCTTTGGCGAAACCAAGATTGAAGGGATTCTCAATTATGGTCTCCAGCCAGGGAAATTGGTTCCTGAGGAATGCCACCGAGCCGTCGGTGCTCCCATTGTCGACGATGATCACTTCGAAATCCTTGAAGGCCTGCAGCTCGAGCGATCGGAGACACCCGGCAAGAAAATCCTTTCCGTTCAGGTTTGGTATTATGACGGAAACACAAGGGTTCGCATCCGACACCGGTTCGCACCTCGATTCTTCCCGTTCCGGCTATCGCCGGTTCCGGCCGCCCCGCCCAACTCAGACCTTGCGCCGAGTCCGGCTCCAGCGCCGGATTCCCTATCGGTCTTGACCCGTGGGTCTCGCGGGGGCTTTGCCGCGGGCCTTTTGCTTGGGCTTTTCCGCATCATGAAGTAGTATAATGCACATAAGGCGATTAGCAAGGCGGAAGAGCAGGTGCACCTCAGACTCAAGGTCAAAGACCTCGACTGTATCGACTGCGCCCGGGCGCTGGAGAAGCTCGCGGGTACAATCGAGGGGGTTAAAGAAGCAAGGGTCAGTTTTACGCTTTCCACCCTGGACCTGAAGCTCGGCAATGAGACCTATGCAAAACCTGTGGTCAGGAGCCTGAGGCGAAAGGGCTACGAAACCTATCCCGCCGGGCAGGCCGGGGGGCATGGCATGGGAGAGCTCTGGGGGGCGGTTTCCCGCAGGAGGCTCTTCCTCACCTCAGTGTCCGCGCTCTTCCTTCTTGCGGCCCTTGCCACCCGTGTGATCTTCCCCGGCAGCGTCCTGATGCGCCTTATGCTGGTGGCCGCGACCGCCGCAGCGCTTCCTCTGACCCTGATGAGAGGGATCTTCGCCATCAGGGGCCGCCAGATAGACATGAATGTGCTGATGAGCATTGCCATCATAGCCGCCGCAGTGATCGGAGAGTGGGCCGAGGCCGCTATGGTGGCGTTCCTGTTTTCGGTCGCGATCATCCTGGAAGCGCTTGCCATGGCCAGGACGCGCAGGGCAATTGAATCCCTGATGGAGCTCTCGCCCGACACCGCCGTGGTGAAACGAAGCGGCGAACAGGTCGAGCTCCATGCGGCGGACGTGCGGCCGGGCGATATCGTAGTCGTCAAGCCCGGAGAGCGCATCCCGCTTGAAGGCATCGTCGTTGAGGGAAGGACATCCGTGGATGAGTCTCCCATAACGGGCGAGCCGATCCCGGCACCCAAGGAGGAAGGGTCCCAGGTATTCGCGGGCACTCTCA
>JASFOL010000306.1:0-3196 GCA_050116545.1 bacterium
CCTCGACATCTCGATCCGCCCGTGCCGCTCGTTCCCCGGCAACCCGCTCAACTTCCTGCGCCGCACCGCTGACGGCGGGGTCGAGGAGCCGCTGGTGGACGTGGTGGTGTTCCGCCAGAACACCGAAGGCCTCTATGGCGGCGTAGAGTGGACCAATCCCCCGCCCGAGGTGCGAAAGGCGCTCGAGACCCATCCCAAGATGGCCAATTTCAAGGATACGCCCAGCGAGGACCTTGCCATTTCCACGCGTATCTATACGCGCAAGGCATGCCGGCGAATACTCGGAGAAGCCTTCAAGTATGCCAAGCGCTTCGATTATAAGTCGGTCACCATATGCGAGAAGCCCAATGTGATCAGGGAGACCTCGGGCATGATGCGCGAAGAGGGCCGCAAGATCCAGAAGAACTACCCTGACATCGCACTCTGGGAGACCAATATCGACGCCCAGATGATGTGGCTCACCAAGAACCCCGAAGACTATGGTATCGTGGTGAGCGGAAACATGTTCGGCGATATCGTGTCCGACGGCTTCGCCGGCCTGGTGGGCGGCCTGGGCTTCGCGTGCAGCGCCAATATCGGCGAGGAATGCGCGATCTTCGAGCCCACCCACGGCTCGGCGCCCAAGTACGAGAACCTGGACCCGTCGATCGTAAACCCGATCGCCATGATCCTGAGCTCCGTCATGATGCTCAATCACATCGGCGAGGAAGACAAGGCCAGGCGGATCCGTGCTGCCGTCGCGGCGGTTATCGCCGAGGGCAAGGTGCGGGCCTATGACATGATGAAGCTCAAGGGCGGCCCGGATGTGATCAAGCAAGGCGCGGCGACTACGGCGCAGATCACCGACGCCATAATCGCAAAACTATAAAGATCCTGAAGTTCGGGAGGGGAAAATGGGTGCGACACTCATAGAGAAGATCATCTCGGAGCATGCCGGCCAGGCCGCAAAGGCCGGGGACATAGTCGATGTCAGGATCGATGCCCGGCTGGCGCGTGACTTCGGCGGGGCCAATGTGGTCAAGAACATCGAGGACTTCGGCCTGGGAATCGATGATGCCGCGTCGACCTTCTTCACTTTCGACTGCAATCCCACGGGTTCCGACCAGAGATACGCAGCCAATCAGCAGCGCATCAGGCTATTCGCCGCCGAGCACGGAATCAAGGTCTATGATATCACCGAGGGCATCGGCACCCACATCGCCGTGGATGAGGGCCTGATTGGACCGGGCTCCACAATGGTATCCACCGACTCTCATGCGAATATCGTGGGCGCGATCGGCGCCTTCGGGCAGGGAATGGGCGATCAGGACATAGCCTATGCCTTCGCCCGCGGCAGGGTCTGGTTCAAGGTGCCTCCTTCCCTCAAGATAGTGATCGAGGGAAAGCGCGGGCCGGGCGTCTCGGCAAAGGACATCACGCTTGCCCTCCTTAAGAAGACCGGAGCGGCAGGCCTCCTGGGATACGCGGCGGAAGTCTCGGGCAAAGTGGCCGATGAGATGAATCTGGCCGAGCGGATCACGCTGGCCTCGATGGCGACCGAGATGGGCGGGATAATCATCCTCTTCACCCCGAATGCAGGGGTGCTCACCGAGCTTAAGGAGCTCACCGGCAAGGACCATAAGGCCGTGGAGGCAGACGCAGACGCCGATTATCATAAGGAAATCCGGCTGGACGTCACGGACCTGGGGCCCATGATATCGCTTCCGGGCAATCCGGCCAATGCCACTCCACTTTCGGAGGTCAGGGGAACACGGATCCACTCGGCCTTCATAGGATCATGCACCGACGGCCGCTATGAAGATATGGAAGAGGCCGCCCGGGTGCTGGCCGGAAGATCGGTGGCGCCGGGCGTGGTCTTGAAGATCGTCCCCTCCACCGACAAGGTCTGGCAGAGATGTCTCAAGGACGGCATCCTGGATACTTTCAAGAGCGCTGGGGCCCTGGTCGGCAATGCCGGATGCGCGGGCTGCGCCGCGGGCCAGATCGGGCAGAACGGGCCTCACGAGGTCACCGTGTCCACGGGCAACCGCAACTTCCCCGGCAAGCAGGGCCAGGGTCTGGTCTATCTGGCGTCTCCGGCGGTTGTGGCCGCATCCGCCGTCAAGGGCATGATAGTGAGCCCGGATGAGATCGACGCCGACATCGAGCCCAGGGACGCCGAAGAGGCCGTGGCAAAGAAGGCCGGGGCGAAAAAGGCGGCCGGGAAGGCCCGAGCCGGAGCGGCAGCTCCGAAGGGCGCTCCCGCCGGAGTCCCGCTTCATATCAAGGGCCGCGTGTGGCTGATCGACAGAGACAATATCGACACCGACATGATCTTTCACAACAGGCACCTGGCCGTGACCGAGATCGACGAGATGGGGCGTTACTGCTTCGGCAACCTGGATGGCTGGACCGACTTCGCCGAAAAGGCCCGCCCGAATGATATAGTGGTCACAGGCGGCAACTTCGGCTGCGGCTCATCCAGGCAGCATGCCGTGGATTGCTTCAAGAGTCTGGGGGTCTCTGCGATCGTAGCCAAATCCTTCGGCGCCATCTATGAGCGGAACGCCATCAATGCCGGACTTCCGATCCTGGAGGGTGACCTGAGCTCGCTCAACTTGAAGCACGGCGACATAATCAGCATCGATCTCATGAAGGGCGAGGTCTCAAAGGAGGGCTCCGACGCGATCGCGAAGGTCAAGCCTTTCTCCGAGGTGCAGCTGGACATATACAAGCGCGGTGGCCTGCTCAATAAATAGGGGGAAAGCGATGGGTGCCACATTCGCACAAAAACTGCTTGCCGGAAAGAGCGGCAAGCCGGGAGTTGAGGCTGGAGAGATCGTGACGGCGAGGCCCGATCATCTGCTGACGCATGACAATACGGCGGCCATCATCTCCAAGATCTCGGGCGAGCTGGAGAAATATGGAATCGATGATCCCGAGGTACCGGTCATTGTGATCGATCACGTGGTCCCGGCAAGCAATGAGAAGACAGCCACCAATCATAAGCGCATAAGGGAATTCGTCGCGGCCCAGGGCCTCAAGCACTTCTTCGACGCCGGCGAGGGCATTTGCCATCAGGTCCTTATCTCGAAGGGCCTGGCACTTCCGGGCTCGCTGATCGTGGGAAGCGATTCCCACACCTGCACCTATGGCGCGGTCGGGACCTTTGCGACAGGCATCGACCGGACCGAGGCCGCGTCGATCATGCTGACCG
>JASFOL010000307.1:0-3195 GCA_050116545.1 bacterium
AGTCGAAGCCCTTGCCGTAGTTGGCCAGAGGATCACTGAAGACCTTGCCATTGGGGATGTGGATGATGCGTCCGGTGCTCTGGTCCGCGCCCACCCAGTTGCCTATCTCAAGCAGAGTGAACTGAAACACCCTGAGATCGATCACGTCGCCGGAGTGCTGGCCGATCTGGATTCGGTCCCCGACCGCGAAAGGGCGCCGGAGAGCTATGAACACCCAGCCTGCAAGGTTGACGATGGGGTCGCGCAGGGCTATGGCGACGCCGGCCGAAAGCAGTCCGAAATAGGTCGTTGCCTGCTGGAAGCCGCCGAACCATACCCGGACTATGGCTATGGCACCGGCGAAGAAGAGAATGTAGCCGAGGGCCTTTCTCAGGTTGTAACGGAGGCGGAGGTCCTTAACTCTGCGCAGCACAAGGGTCTGGATTATAACGTCAAAGATCCAGAGGACCAGCGCGATGATGATCGATGTGAGAATCTTGTGCTGGAGATCCGGACTCAGTCCCCAGGTTGTCCGAAACCACTCGTTAACAGCTTCAATCATTGTGATCCTCCCCATGCATGAAATACTAACAGCAAAGCCGCCCGGCGCAACCTCAAACATCTGTGACAATGCCGCGATCCTGCCGGTCCGGTTCAGATCAGCCGTTGACAACCATCCCTGAATCAGGTAGCTGTATCTCAGAAGGTGCGAGTTCGAATGCAGTGGTTTGGCCGATGAGGACAAGACGTAAGGGCCGGAAGGGATGCTGATCCCGTGAACGCTATACTGATCAACCCCGAGTCCCCGGATACCTTCTGGGGATTTAAACACGCCCTGAAGTTCGTGAGAAAGCGGGCATACTCCCCGCCGCTGGGCCTGCTAACTATTGCCGCAATGCTTCCCGAGGAGTGGTCAAAGCGCCTGGTCGACGCCAGTGTGACCAAGCTCCGCCGGAAGGATCTCGAATGGGCGGACTGCGCCTTCATAGGCGGGATGACCGTGCACAGGGAGTCGGCCCACCGGATCATCGAGCGGTGCAAGGAAGCGGGCCTCACGGTGATAGCCGGCGGGCCTCTGTTCACGATGGAGCATGAGGAGTTCGAACAGGTGGATCACTTCGTGCTCAATGAGGCCGAGCTGACCCTTCCTGAGTTTCTGAAGGACTTCGAGAGGGGACTGGCAAGAAGGGTCTACACGGCGACCGGGTTCGCGGACATCCAGGAGACGCCGGTCCCGATGTGGGATCTGGCATCTCTCAATCGCTATGGCACGATGAGCATACAGTTCTCCCGCGGATGCCCGCACAATTGTGAATTCTGCAATGTGACGTCGCTGTTCGGCCACCGGCCCCGCACCAAGAGAGTCGAACAGATTCTCGCCGAGCTCGACGGCCTCTATGATCTGGGCTGGCGAGGAAACGTCTTCTTCGTGGATGACAACCTGATCGGCAACAAGGCCCGTCTCAAGGCCGAGCTCCTGCCCGCCTTGATCGAGTGGAGAAAGGATAAGAAGGGCGTGCCCTTCAGCACGGAAGTCACAATCAACCTGGCGGACGATGAAGAGCTGATGCGGATGATGGCCCAGGCGGGTTTCGGCACGGTCTTCATAGGAATCGAGACTCCGGACGAGGTAAGCCTGGCCGAGTGCAGCAAGAGGCAGAACATGAACCGCGACCTGGTCGAGGATGTCAAGCGAATGCAGAGGGCCGGGTTCTTGGTGGACGGCGGCTTCATTGTCGGCTTCGACCATGACACGCCCGGGATCTTTCAGAGGCAGATCGATTTCATACAGAAGAGCGGAATCGTAAACGCGATGGTGGGAATGCTTCAGGCCCCGCCGGGCACGCGCCTCCATGAGCGCCTCAAGCAGGCGGGCCGGGTACTCGACCGCATGTCGGGAGACAATGTCGACGGGACAACCAATATCATACCCGTCATGAGCCTTGACACCTTGAAGGACGGGTACAAACACATACTGGAGCGCATATACGAGCCCAAGCCCCACTATGAGCGGATCAGGACCTTCCTGCGCGAGTACAGGCCGCCCAAGATCAAAGTGTCATGGGACTTCGAGCATGTGCTGGCATTCATCCGTTCCATCGGCCGCCTGGGCATTGTCGGCAAGGAGCGGGCGCAATACTGGCATCTTCTGTGGTGGACCCTCTTCCGCTGCCCGAGGTCATTCCGGCTTGCGATGGCACTGGCGGTTTACGCCTATCACCTTCGAAGAGTCTGCGAACTCCACGTCCTGTAGGGGACCGCGGCGGGCTCCTGCGGCTTCGGCCTGAGTACCAATTGCCCAGAGTCCGCTGTTGATCTCACGGTTAATCGGGTGGTTTCCCGGAAAGCCGGGTTGCCGGGCGGCGGTGACCATGATGTCGCGTCGTGGCTATGACCTTGCCGGGTGGCCTGCAATCGGCCGCTGGAGATACCGGGGACCGTACCTGATCATGCGGTATATGGTCGCCCGCTTACCCCTGCCTTCGCCCCTGCTGCTGACTTCGAAGTTCAGGAATTGCCACACGGTAGATCCGTCCCGTGTCACTTCGAAGACGCGTCCCGTGGTGCTCTCGGTGATGAGTGTATTGCCGTTCGGCAAGCGCTGGCTTCCCCCCATCACGGCCGAGAAGAAGGACTCCGGCGGACTACCCTGGTACCGCCAGACTATTTCACTCGTTCCGGGATCCAATTCGAGGATTCTCGAGTAAGCTCTCTCCCGACGCCCATTGTCGAACACAAGGATATGCCCGTTCGCAAGCACGCTCGGATGGTGAGGAAATTCAAGGACGCCCGGCCCCCAGCTCCACAGAAGTCTCTCGGTTCCGGCCCTGAATATGCCTATGAGATCGAGATTCCTGATGCAGAAGAGGATATCTCCGCGCCCGGCCACGGCAGTATCCCTCCTTATCTCCTCCACGGTATTCGCATGGAATATGTCAGAACAGACTTTGAGCGTACCTCGTTCCCGGGATCTTCTCTCATATTCGTCCGCGTAGGCCTGGATCGCCGCGGACATGGACTCGCCGACCAGCTCATAGAGGGAGATGTTCTCCCTTGCGATCCCATCGGCACTCAGGGTCGTGACGGAGTTGTCACATATCTCGCGTCCGCGAGAGAGCGAGCCTTGCCCGCGGATCCTCTTTGGAAGTCTCCTACCTCCGGGATCAATCCGCCTGAGCTCACGGGCCAAGACGTATATGTCCCCGCTCCCGGTCA
>JASFOL010000308.1:0-3194 GCA_050116545.1 bacterium
CTTCTCGGGGTCATCGACCAGCTCGAAATAGCCCGACATCTCCAGGTCGTCCTTGAGGATCTTGATGAACTCCTCGTCATAGGCCTTAAGGTCATCGTCGATTATCTCAAGCTGCAGGACACATATGCGTATCGCCGCCCGGCCCTGGGCGGTCACCCGGAGGCGGACATCGGTCTGGGCTCCGGCTGAGGGCGGAAGCAGGAACAGCGCGGTCAGGGCCGGAATGAGGATCAATGCGGCAAGGTTTGACGCGGCTCCAGCGAGGAGCAAACGGTCACGCAGAGCATGCGCAAAGGCAATAGGTCTCATCATCTATCCTGACGTTTGTTCGAACTCAAAGTGGACACCCAGCCACCTTCCGCTGAAGCCGGCCGGCAGCGGGGGAAGCGGATTGGATACATTGACCGCCCTCACCGCGGAGCGGTCGAACAGGCCATAGCTGCTTTCCTGCTCGACCTTGACTCCCGAGACCCTGCCGTCCCGGGCGATCCTGAAGTAAATGGTCGTGATCACTCCCTTTTCGCTGGCCGACACCGGCGGGGGAGACCAGTTGTAGCTTATGGTCTCCCGGACGATTTCCAGATAGTACGCGAACTTGAAGTTCTCATCGTCCACCCTGACGCTGGATGTGGCCCCGGCCGCGGCGGCGCCGCTCGCCTGAGGCCTGGCCTCAGGTTTCTCTGGCTCCTGCTTTGGCTCCTCCTTGGGTTTGGTTTTAACCTCGGGCTCTTCGGTCTTCCGTGTCGTGGTCTTGGGCTTATAGGTCATCTTGGGCTTTTCGATTTCCTTTTCGGGCTCTGCCCTGGGGGCCGGCGGCTCAACCTTGGGGGCCGGCCTGACCTCGGGCTTTTCCTCTCCCACGAGTTTAACATTGATCACCTGCGCGACGGGGATCTGTGTCCTGTTGAAGCCGGGGACCATCATCAGGACCAGGAACGCCACGTGTGCGGCCGAAGAGATCGCAAACGCCCGTTTCACTACTTTCGAGTCCTTTCATCGAGCTCGGTCACGAGACCGACGTCCTGGATCCCGGACTTTCGCGCCAGATCGAGCACCTTTATGACGGCTCCGTAGGGAACGGCCTGGTCCGCGCGGATGAGGACTCCTTTCTTGCCGGCCTCCTTCGCCCTTGCCAGCTCATCGGGCAGGGCGGCCAGCGGCACCGCCTTGTCCCCGACGTGTACCGTGGCGTCCTTCTTTATTGTTATGGTCAGATTGCCCTTGGACTCCACCGACTTGGCCGACGCCTTGGGCAGTGTCACCTGGATGCCCAGCTGCATCAGCGGAGAGGTGATCATGAAGATTATCAGCAGGACAAGTGTCACATCGACAAGAGAGGTTACGTTTATCTCAGACAGCGACCTTCGAGGAATCAAGTTCACGGACGATCTCCTTCTCGACGTTTTCCGTGACCCGCGACACGAACGATTCCATTCGGGACCCTTCTTTCCGGGTTCGGTTTACCAGGTAATTGTACGCAACCACTGCAGGGATCGCCGCGCCCAGCCCGAACACGGTCGTTATGAGGGCTTCCGCCACTCCGGAGCCCACCACCGCCAGGCTGGCCGAACCCACCTGTCCCATGCTCAGGAAAGACTTCATCACTCCCCACACCGTGCCAAAGAGACCCAGGAAGGGGGAGACGCTTGCGGTGGTCGCGAGCACGATCAGATTGGACTCCATCGTGTCCAGGCGCTCCATCGCCTTGCGCTGCATAGCCCTGCCGGCCGACTCGGCGATCACTCTGGGATCTACGGCCTTGACACTCTTGACCGACGCCAGGTCCTTCTCGACCGAGGTCGCGGCCTCAAGGAGGAGGTGGGGGAGATTGCTTGCTCCGAACCCCTTGCCGTGCCGTCCGGCCTCAAAGATGGAAAAGTCGCGCGGCAGGGTCTTGAGGAAGCCCCGGGTCTGCTCGTCTGATCTGCGGAAGGCCCTGATCTTGGTGATCGCAATGGCCCAGGAGATCGCGGACAGGCCTGTGAGAATAAGCAGAACGACCTTGGCGACAAATCCGGCGCCAAGGATGATATCACCTATGCCTGAACTGCATAATACCGAAAAATGTAAAGTCACGGTCCGGTGCCTTGGTTAAGGGTTTTACCACTGTACCGGCGCCGCTTCGTTGGGCTAAGTTACACTATTTAACCGGGGGGCTATTTGTCAAGCCCAAAAGTGTTTAGGTTGGCTCAGGCCACCCGGTTCCCGCCCCTCAACAAAGGGAAACAAACGTGTTGACAATTCCGCACCTCTCGTGGTAGTTTCACGTGAATACCTTTGTCAATTTGGTCGTTTAAGCGAATAGAACGGAGACCCCAAAATGAGTCCTGAGCGCGTCAAATTGTCACGGGATATGATCGCCAGCGATTTCGTCAAGCTGGTCAATGAGATAAGCGGGCAGAATGTCCTGAACTGCTATCAGTGCGGGCGTTGCTCGTCCGGGTGCCCGCTCACTTTCGCGATGAAGCTGCTGCCGAGCGAGCTCATCAGGCTGGTTCAGCTGGGCCTCGAGAAGGAAGCCCTGGAAACCAATACGCCGTGGGTCTGTGCTTCATGCCTGACCTGCCATTCCAGGTGTCCCCGGGGCGTGGACCTCGCCAAGGTGATGGAGGCATTGCGCAAGATTATGCTCCGGCCGGGGACTTCAAACCTGGTGGAGCTCAAGGACATTCCAAAGGAAACACTCGCCAAGTTGCCTCAGCAGGGGATCGTGAGCGGGTTGAGAAAGCTGAGTGGGTAGCATCCCGCGACTGAGGAGGTAAAGATGGAGATCGCATATTTCCCTGGTTGCACGCTCAAGACCAAGGCTGTCGGTTTTGACAACTCGGTTGTGGATACAGCCAGGGTCTTCGGCTATGACCTGGTCGAGGTGCCCGACTGGACCTGCTGCGGCGCAACCTTCAATCTCGCCGTCGACAATATAATGGCCCTCGCCCCGCCGATCAGGATCCTTGCCAATGCGAGGAAGGTCGGGACCGAGGTGGTCACCGTCTGCGCCGGCTGCTACAATGTCCTGAAGCGGGCCCAGTACACCGTCAAGAACGATCCGGAGAAGCTCAAGAAGATAACCGATTTCATAGAGATGGACTATGAGTGTGACGTGGAGGTGGTCCACTATCTCGAGTTCCTGAGGGACAGGGTGGGCTTCGAGAAGATAAGGGGCATGGTCAAGAAGGACATGAGCAATCTCAAGG
>JASFOL010000309.1:0-3190 GCA_050116545.1 bacterium
GAGTTCTTGACTTCGCGGGCGGTTTCGTGGTAGAATCGTATCACTTAGAGGAGTAGGGACGCCGACAGCAATGCCCTGTGGGCGTTGTTGTTTTAGGAGATGAAAATTGAGGCTAATAGGCCTGTCAGCGGTTTTTGCCGCAGTTGTCCTGCTGTGCCTCGCGCCGGCGGCTTTTCCGGGCTGGCATTGCGGTGACATAGACATCGGGGCCGGGCCCGTCGACCTGGTGATCGACCCCATAACCGGCGACATGTTTGTGGCCACCACCGGCAGCCACGTGGCGAGAATCAATGAAGAGACCTATGAGGTTTCGTCGTTTTATCTTCCCGAGCCTGCCTCCGCCCTGGCCCTCGATCCGGCCCGCAGGCTTCTCTACGCTGCCCTTCCGGCGTCCTCCCTGCTGACCGCTCTCAATATAGACACCTCCGATACCAGTCTTGTGAGAGTCGGGGCCGGAGCGTCCGCGATCGCGGTGGACGCCGTCAGGGGACGGGTCTTTGTCCTGAATCCGGGTGACAGCACCATATCCGTAATCGAAGGCGGCATCGCCTCGGACACGCTGCGATGCGCGGGGAGCCCCTTCGCATTGGCGGTCGACCCCGCGACGGGAGCAGGCTTCGCCACCATCCCGGATAATGATCTCCTCATGTCATTCGACGTCTCTGCCGGTGACACGGCCTACTTCACAACCGGCTCTGAGCCGGCCGCTGTCGAGATCGACGCCGAAAAGGGAGAGATCTACATCGCCACCGAAGGGACGAGCGCCGTCTCTGTTTTCGGGATCGAGACGGATTCTCTCTTCAATATCGCCATAGGTGGAACACCCGCGGACCTTTGCGTGAATCCCGAGACCAATAAGCTCTATGTCGGGACCTCATCAGGCGTCACCATCGTTGGCACCGAAACTCATACGACCGAGAACATCGCGCTTGCGGAGCCACCGCATTCGGTCGCTGTGGACCCGCTCTCAGACCGGGCCATTGCGTCGCTTCCCGGGCTTGGCCGGATCGTGGAGATCGGCCCGGCCGCCGATACGCTGCTGGTTGACGTTCCTGGAACGCCCGGCATGCTCTTGGTCAATCCCGTTACCAACAGGTATTATGCCTGCAATTCTGCCGCATCCGGCATCAGCGTTGTGGATGGCGCCAACTACAGCGGCTTCATGGTGGCCGCGGGCGGAGGCCCCGGGCTGATAAGGATCAACTATGAGACCCATGAGGTTTACTGCCCAAACTGGTTCAGCGCGGATGTGACGGTGATCGACGGCCTGACCAATGCGGTCTCCAGCTTTGACGTGGCCGACGGGCCCAACACGGTGCGTATAAACCCGATCACCGATGATGTTTACATAGTGTGTGCCTGGGCGAATCTCCTGGTCGTCAAGCGGGCCGGTCAGCCCGACACCCTGAACGCTCATCTGGGTGGATACTCCCGGGGGATCGCGTTCAATCAGAACACCGGGAAGCTCTATGTGAGCAACCGCTTCACCGATAATGTCAGTGTGGTCGACATGCAGACCCTGGATACCACCCTCGTGAGGGCCGGCGGATACCCGTGCAATGTGGTCACCAGCATGGAGCACAACCGTGTCTATGTGACCAACAGAACCAGCTGGACGCTTTCGGTGATCGAAGGCGCCACCCTTTCAAACACATACACCAGGATCGGGCACAAGCCGACGGGGCTGACCTTGAACCCGGTCACCAACACCATTTACACCGTGGAACCGGACAGCCGGAGCATAAGCGCTGTGGACTGCGAGACGCTGGAGCGGACCAAGATACCGGTGGGCCTGCAGCCATCGGCCTTGAGCCTGAATGCGAACACCAATAAGGTTTTCGTGTCCTCGAGGCAGGACCGTGAGCTGACCGTGGTTGACGGCGCCACCCTCAGCCGGACGCCGGTCAGGTGCGGGTTCGGCCTGGCCCAGCCATACCCTGAGGTCTGGACCAACAAGATTTTCGCCGTCAGCTGGGACGAGGACAATGTGACCCTGATAGACGGGAACTTTCTGTCTTCAACTACCATCCCCGTGGGGCACGAGCCGCATCATGTGGACTATGACCCGGTGCTGGAGAAGCTCTATGTGGGTAATCATGCCGGCAACTCGATCGAGATCATGCAGCTGAGGGAGAAGATCTCGCCGCGGCTTGCGGTGAGCGTAGACACGCTCTCACATGATGTCGCCTATACGCCGACGCCGACTATCACGGGGTCGGCCTCGTCCACCCGGATTCCCAACAACTTCGGGGTGATGAAGGTGCTCTGGAAGGTGGACAATCTCCGCGGCGCCTGGAACGAGGCCACGCTCACGGGGAGCGGCCCTCACGTGGACTGGAGCCTTACCACCATGCCGCTGGCGCTGGGAAGCCACCTGCTGTTCGTGACGGCCCTTGACAGCACCGCATGTACGCTGTC
The DNA here is from genome assembly GCA_050116545.1 of bacterium. GTDB lineage: Bacteria > Arandabacterota > Arandabacteria > Arandabacterales > Arandabacteraceae > JAUVJV01. The sequence continues at coordinate 2,419 of JASFOL010000309.1, forward strand.
GTCATCATCGAGTTCATCGCTTCAACGCCTGAGCGACATATCCGCGTATGAATTCACATGTCTCTCTCCACCGCCGGCGCCGCCGCTGGCGATCGACCCGGAGGTCAGCGACGTAAGTGTAGATCTCGCCTGGACACCGACCTCGGGTGAGCGCGGATGGTATGATCTGGAGCTGGCGACCGATCCCGCTTTCACAGAGAATGTTGTCCGTGTCGAGCGCCTCGACGAACCCGAGTACTCTTTCGACCCGGATCTGCTGGCCGGACAGAGCTGCTACTGGAGGGTCGCCGCGATCGACTATCCGCACGGCAAGCGAAGCCCATTCAGCGACACTTTCTCGATAGATCTGGTTGGCAACGGACCTTCGGGCCGCGGGCCGGTCTCAGCGATGCTTGACGCATATCCCAATCCCGCCCAGGGCGACGTGGTCTTGAGGTTCTCCACACCCGATGAACGCGCGGTGGAATGCCTGATATACGACGTGGAGGGCCGGCTGGTGGCAACCCTGCCCATGTACGCCTTCGAAGAGGGAATGTCGACAACATGGAACACAATCGGATCGACCGGCGTGCCGGTCCCGCCCGGAGTCTACTTCGCCAGGATCAAGGCGCCGGAAATGGACCTGCAGCGCAAGATAGTCCTGATCCATTGACCTCGGGCGGCGCGGAACGGAGTTTCCCCGATTCCGCTTGATTCCGGACCTTCCGGTTGATTATACGTTGTATCGGTTGCACTTACTCGAGTATGCCCGCTCGCTTCAAGGAGGTTAGAG
>JASFOL010000310.1:0-3174 GCA_050116545.1 bacterium
TGCGGGCTGGAGGATAGAATGGGGGATAGAAAGAGGCGGCCCGACATGCCGCGTACTGAGATGATACGCGCCTTCATAGCCGTCCCGGTCGGCGATGAGATCAGGTCGGCCGTTCAGGGTGTGGAGCGCGATCTGAAGCGGATCGGCGCCGATGTCAAATGGGTTAAGCCGGACAATGTGCATCTTACACTCAAGTTCCTGGGCAATATCAGGCCGGATGATGTGGGGCGGCTCAAGGCCGCGCTCGAGGAGGCCCTGGCGGATCAGGCCGGCTTTGAGGCAAAGGTGGCGGGCCTGGGCACATTCCCCAGGGGCCGGGGCAAGCCGCGTGTGGTCTGGATGGGCTTAGAGGAAGGCGTGGACCAGCTCAGGTACCTGGCCGGCCGCGTGGATGATGCATGCGCTTCTCTCGGGTTCGAGCGTGAAACGCGCCCCTTCGCCGGGCACCTTACGATAGGCCGCTCCCGCAGGGGCGGCGGAAGGCTCCCCGAGCTTGCCGAAGCGGTGGCAGAGCTCGTATTTAATCCCTTGCAACTCAATGTCGATCGGGTTAATCTCGTTAGAAGCAGGCTTAGTCCCGAGGGGCCTACCTATACAGTTCTCGAGAGTTTTTCTCTCGGCGGTTAATGAGAAGGGGGGCTGGGCGAATGGCAGCGAAGCACAAAACAAAACCCGCTGTTGGGAACATTCCAAACGGCGACACCAAGGTAAAAGACAAAGCTCTGGATGTGGCTATCACCCAGATAGAGCGGCAGTACGGCAAGGGTTCGATCATGCGCCTGGGTGAGGGAGCGTCAAGAGCCGAGATCGGGGTCATTCGGACCGGTTCGGTGGGACTGGATCATGCGCTCGGCGTCGGCGGCGTGCCGAGAGGCAGAGTGGTCGAGATATTCGGACCCGAGTCATCTGGTAAGACCACCCTGGTGCTGCACATCATCGCAAATGCCCAGAAGCAGGGAGGGCTGGCGGCATTCGTGGATGCGGAGCATGCGCTTGATCCGGACTACGCGAAGGCTCTGGGAGTTGATATCGACAACCTGCTGGTCTCCCAGCCGGACACCGGCGAACAGGCCCTTGAGATCACAGACATGCTCGTGAGAAGCGGGGCGCTCGACGTGGTGGCGATCGATTCAGTGGCGGCGCTGGTGCCGCGCGCCGAGATCGACGGGGAGATGGGCGAGTCCCAGATGGGACTTCAGGCCAGGCTGATGTCTCAGGCCTTGAGGAAACTGACCGGTTCGATCAGCAAGTCGCGCACCTGCGTGATCTTCGTCAACCAGATCAGGATGAAAATCGGCGTGATGTTCGGAAACCCCGAGACCACTTCCGGGGGCCGCGCGCTCAAGTTCTACTCTTCGGTCAGGGTCGACATCAGGAGAATCGGATCGATCAAGGACGGCGAGCAGGTGGTCGGCAACAGGACACGCACCAAGGTGGTCAAGAACAAGGTGGCTCCGCCGTTCAGGCTGGCGGAATTCGACATCCTCTATGGATCGGGCATCTCCTATGAGGGAGAGCTGATCGACCTGGGCGTGATCCACAATATAATCGATAAGAGCGGAACCTGGTTCTCTTATGGGAAAGAGCGGTTGGGGCAGGGAAAAGACAATGCGCGCAAGTACCTCATGGAAAACGAAGAGCTGAGGGCCGAGATCGACACAAAGGTGAGAGAGGCCCTGGGTCTTATCGCACCATCAGCCGACGGCGCGCCGGATCAATAATCGGACCGGGTTTGAAATATGACCGGTTTTGAATCTTCGCCTGTAGTCTCCGTCGTGGAGCGTATCCCCAGGAAAAGCGAGTATCTCCTCAAGCTCTCCGACGGGTCCGAGATCAGGGTTCTGAAGGATCAACTGGACCGGTTCGGCCTGGAAGTCGGAGCCCCGATAGACCGTGCACAGGCGGAAGAGATCAACTTCGCCTATGCTTATGGGATTGCCCGGCAGGCGGCGATGAGGCTTCTCAAGGTCAGGCCCAGAACCGAGTGGGAGCTCAAGCGACAGCTTCAGTCCAGGAAGATCCCCGGGAGAGCCGCCAACCGGCTGATAGAGGACTTGAAGGCCGAAGGCCAGGTTGACGACCGGGTTTTCGCGCGGTTGTGGATAGCGGAGAAAATCTCGGGAGGCACGCATGGCCGGAGGCTTCTGGAGCATCAGCTGAGGGCCAGGGGCATTGCCAGGGAAGTGCTGGAAGAAGTGCTGGCCGCTGATTATAGTGTTGAAGCCGAGGCCGAGGTCGCCAGGGAGCTGGCGGCAAAGAAGCTCTCGAGGTTCGGCGGTATGCCGGAAGCCGCCGCGAGGCGGAGGGTGTACGGCCATCTTCTGAGAAGAGGTTTTGCATCTGAGGTGGCGGCGGACGCCGTTCAGGATGCCGCCGGTCGATCGAACGGAGAAGACTCGATATGACGTCCAATGAACTCCGAAAGGCCTTCCTGGACTACTTCCGTGAAAGGGGCCACACGGTGGTGCCGAGCGCATCTCTGGTCCCCGAGGGCGATCCCTCATTGCTCTTCAACATAGCGGGGATGGTGCAGTTCAAGCAGTTCTATGCCTCCAAAGGGACGATTCCCTTCACGCGGGCGGCATCCGTGCAGAAGTGCCTTCGCGCCAATGACCTGGATGAGGTCGGGCGCACGGCCATGCATCACACTTTCTTTGAGATGCTGGGCAACTTCTCATTCGGAGACTACTTCAAGGAAGAGGCCATCGAGTGGGCCTGGGATTTCATCACCAATGTGGTGGGGCTTCCCGCGGAGAAGCTCTTCGTAACCGTCTATGAAGACGATGACGAGGCCGAACAGATCTGGGCCGAGAAGGTTGGCTTCCCCCGCGGGAAGATCTACCGACTCGGGAAGTGTGACAACTTCTGGGGCCCGGCGGGCCTCACCGGAGCCTGCGGACCGTGCTCGGAGATCCACTTCGACCGCGGTCCCGATGTCGGCTGCGGCCGGCCCGACTGCACGCCCGCCTGCGACTGTGACCGCTTCGTAGAGGTCTGGAACCTGGTCTTTCCCCAGTTCTTCCAGGATGAGGATGGGAGCCACGGCCCTCTGGAGCGAAAGGGTGTGGACACCGGCATGGGTCTGGAACGCCTGACGATGGCTGTCCAGGGCGCCGAGTCCACCTTCGATACCGACATCTTTCTTCCCATCATAGAGTTTGTGAAAGATGAGGC
>JASFOL010000311.1:0-3159 GCA_050116545.1 bacterium
CACAGCGAGGCCATCGAGCGGCGCGTGTCTGAACTGGCGGGAGATAATCTATCGCTCGACGGCGCCCGGGTGGAAAGCCGCGCCGAAGCCGAGGTTCTGCGCGAAGTTCTATCGTCACCATAGCCGGGCAGGTTCCCGGGCCTTCACCAATGAACAGGCTGAGGAGGGCGGACTGACTTGAAAGCGATTCTCTTGATGCTCCTGGCCTTTGCAGGCTACATAGTCGCCTATCACACCTATGGCAGGTTCCTGGCCAGGAAGATCTTCAGACTGAGCGAGACCGCCTGCGTGCCGTCACGGGAGCTCGAAGACGGCAAGGATTTTGTTCCCACAAAGAAGATCGTCATCTTCGGGCACCATTATACGTCGATCGCCGGAACCGGCCCCATTGTCGGACCCGCGATAGGGATCATCTGGGGATGGGTCCCGGCATTGATCTGGGTATTCGTCGGATCGATCGCGATGGGCGCCGTTCACGACTTCGGATCGCTCGTGCTCTCGCTGAGAAATCAGGGCAAATCGATCTCCGAGATAGCGGCGCGATACGTGGGCCACCGGGTAAGGTATATCTTCTTCCTGATCATCTTCTTCGAGCTCCTCATAGTGATCGCCGTGTTCGGCCTGGTGATTTCGGTGATCTTCTCGATGTTTCCCGAATCGGTGTTTCCAATATGGATGGAGATACCTATCGCTTTGGTGTTGGGATGGTTGATCTACAGGCGGCCGGCCAAGCTGGCCCTGAGCACGGTTCTGGCGGTGACCGCGATGTACATCACGGTGGTGATGGGGCACTTCATCCCGGTCACCATGCCCGCTGTCGAGGGCATCCCGGCAACAGGGGTATGGACTCTGATCCTGCTCGCCTATGCCTTCATAGCCTCAACGATTTCGGTCAAGACTCTTCTCCAGCCCCGGGACTACATAAACGCCTTCCAGCTCTTTATCGCAATGGGGCTTCTGATCGCGGGAGTCGTGGCATCGGGTCTCTTCTCGGACTTGAAGATCGTCGCCCCCGCCGTCAATCTCAGCCCCGAGGGCGCCCCTCCCGTCTTCCCGTTTCTATTCATAGTGATCGCCTGCGGTGCGATCTCGGGTTTTCACTCGCTTGTCTCTTCCGGCACCTCCTCCAAGCAGGTCTCGTGTGAGAGCGATGCGCAGTTCGTCGGCTATGGCTCGATGCTGATGGAAGCGGCGCTGGCCACGATCGTGATCATCGCGGTCGGGGCGGGCATAGGCCTGGCCTACAAGACCTCCGGCGGCGAGATCCTCTCCGGGACTCCGGCATGGACGGCCCACTATTCATCCTGGGCCGCCTCGCAGGGGCTGGGTTCCAAGATAACGGCGGTGGTTGTGGGCTCGGCCAACATGATGGCCGCCATGGGAATCCCGAGGGCGCTGGGCATAATCATCATGGGCGTCTTTGTCGCGTCCTTCGCGGGAACGACGCTTGACACCGCGACCAGGATTCAGCGCTATGTCGTCACTGAGCTCTCGGGCGATCTCAAGATCAGGTTCATGACGAACAAGCACGTGGCGACCCTGTTTGCGGTCGGGACCGCCGCCCTCCTGGCCTTCGCGACCGGGGCCGACGGAAACGGGGCGCTCAAACTCTGGCCCATGTTCGGAGCGGTCAACCAGCTGCTTGCCGCGCTGGTGCTAATGGTCATCACCGTTCATGTCAGGTCCAGGCGGGGCCTCTGGTTTCTGCTGCCCGGCCTCCCGGCGCTCTTCATGCTGGTGATGACGATCTGGGCAGTACTGGGCAATGAGTTGACCTTTATTGCCGATTCGAATGTGCTGCTTGCCCTCATTAACGGCGCGGTCCTCGTCCTATCCCTCTGGGTAGTGGCCGAAGGCGTGCTGGTGATCGCCCGAGGCCGTGTGTCTCCTGTGTCAGATTAGCAACATGATGATGTCCCGGGGTCTCCCGCACAGGGAGAACGGGGAGAACCGGTGGTGCTGCCGAGTCACTATCCTATTGATCCAGAACCAGTTGCGCTGCGACCCCGGCCCGGCACGTTTGGCCCTCCTGCGGTATGTTTCTTGCAATCACAAGAGCATGTGACCAGGCATAACAGGACCTTGAGAGGGGTGTGCATCATGAGAACACAAACCAGACTGGCGGTCCTGCTCACACTGGGCATCCTGCTCCTCGCCATGCCCGCCGGCTGCCTCTCCAAGGCCCGGCGAGCCCCTGATCGACCATCCTCGAGGATGGCGGCGGAGGTGATCGAGTTCCCGTTCCGGCTGGTGAGCGATCACATAGTGCTGTCGGCAAGCATAAACGGTTCCGCTGAGATGGATATGCTGCTGGACACCGGTATGCCGATGAGGGGAGCGATATTGCTGGACCCATCGCTGATTGACGGCATCGATCTGGAGTATGTGGGCAGCGTCGATCTCGCGGGCGGAGGATCGGACACGCCGAAGACCGCCGACGTGGCCGCCAGGGCCACAATATCAATCTCGGGAAACGACTTCACGGGTCAGCGGGTGATGATCCTGAGGGAAGGCGGTTTCGCTGATGACTGGCCGGTCGGCGCCATTATAGGAAAGACCCTCTTCGAGCGTGTGGTGCAGATAGATTTCGACAATTCCACAATCAGGCTCTATGCCGGCATTGACGACATGGCGGCGGATCCCGGAGAGAAGCTCGGGATGGACTTCACCATGGGCATACCCGTGATCGATGCCGCTGTCAGGACCGGCCCCGGACAGGCGCTGCCCGTATCGCTCATCGCCGACACCGGGGTGAGCGACGCCTTCCTGCTCTTTGCCTATTCGGATGACGGCTTGAAGCTTCCCGATAATATCCTGAGGTGCAGGGACGGCCTCCTCGGCGAAGGGCTGACCGGCGACATGCTGGGCAGCCTGGGCAGGACACCTGAACTTGAGATCGCAGGCTTCACTCTGACCGATATCATAACGGGATACCCGGACGAATCCACGATGGGCCACGCGGCGATGCTGGGTCAGAACGGCTTCATGGGAATCGGAATGATGAAGAGGTTCACGGTAGTTTTCGATTACGGGCAAGAGGCCTTCTACCTCAAGCCCGGCCGAAGCTACCGTGAGCCCTTCGAATGGAACATGGCCGGCCTGCTCGTCTGGATCAACCGGGAAGGCTTCCTTCAGGTGAAGGACATCGTCGAGGCATCT
>JASFOL010000312.1:0-3154 GCA_050116545.1 bacterium
CCGGTGGAATTTGACGTGGCCATCGCATCCGAGGGCATAAGGGCCGGAAAGCCTGAGGCCATCAAGTACCTCCAGGCCGGCTCCGACTTCTTCCATCAGGCCCTCAACCTGGAGGCATCACGATGGAGCAAAAAGACCTTCACGGCCTATGACGGCATCCTTGCCGGGCCCGAGTCTCTCGGCCATCTCAAAGAGAACCACTCCATCGTGGATAAGAGCGTGGGGCCCACCCGGCTCGAGACCTATGCGTCATGCCCCTACAGGTACTACCTCGGTTCCATCCTCGGGCTCGAGGCCCTGGTGGAGCCAGAGCGCGAGCACACGATCAACCCGCTCGACAGGGGATCGTTGGTTCACTCACTGCTCTGGAGGTTTTTCACCAAGATAAGGGACAGCAAGAACCGCATCCCCTTCGTGATAGAACCGGGCGATCTGCCCCTCCTTCACGAGGCTCTGGCCGAGACCTTCGCAGATTTCGAGAAGCGCGGGGTCACGGGCTATCCGCTGATGTGGGAAATGGAAAAGACCGATATCGCGATGCGCATGGAGGAGCTCTTCGACGAGGAGATGGCTGCCGGAGGCGGCGAGGCCCGGGTCTACCTGCCCGCCTACTTCGAAGTCCGCTATGGAATGGAATCGAGGGGCGATGATGAAAGCGATATCTCAAGTGAGGAGCCCGTGCATGTGACCTTCGGAGACCGGAAGATAGCGCTTCGCGGCAAAATCGATCGCATTGACTTGAGTCCCGACCTCAGCCATGCGCGCGTAATCGACTATAAGACCGGCAAAGGAAGACCGGCATACAAGCCCAATGACCTGATGCAGGGGACGTCGCTTCAGCTGGCGCTCTACCTCAAGGCGGCTTATGAGATCCTCAACCGGATCCACCAGGAAGTGTCAATAGACTATGCGGAGTACTACTGCACCTCCCACACCGGGAAGAAGCGCCACATAAGGTTTGACTACTCCGAACTGATGGCCCAGCGCAAGGAACTTACCTTCATCCTGGATACGATTGCGGACGGAGTGGAGGCAGGCAACTTCTTTGCTCACCCTCAGAGTAGCTGCCAGTATTGCGACTTCCTGCGCATCTGCGGGGGAGACGCCGAGCGCGAGGCCGTTTACGCGCGAAAGGCGGACGACAGGAGAATCAAAGCTTTCAGGAAAATGCAGGACATGGGTAAAGACAAGGGCGAGGACAAGGCAACCGATGACTGAGAAAGCCTATAAAGATCAGGCCGACAGGGACAGGGCCTCCGCCGGCCTCGCGAAAAGCTATATCGTCGAGGCTGCGGCCGGGACCGGCAAAACAACCCTCCTGGTCTCACGCATCCTCAACCTGATCAATGAGAAAAAGGCCCTTCCCGAAGAGATCGTAGCGATCACCTTCACCGAGCGCGCCGCCGCCGAACTCAAGATGAAACTCCAGCAGAGCCTCCAGAAGCTCATCGCCGGAGAGCGCGAACCGGGCCTGCCCGAGGCATCCGGGGATAAATCCCATCTGGCGGAAGCCCTCTGGGGCCTGGAGCGCATGCAGGTCACCACGATTCATTCATTCTGCGCTTCGCTCATAAGGGAGCGCCCCGTCGAGGCCGAAGTCGACCCCAACTTCGATGTCGCCGATGAGCTGATGTCCTCCATCATTGAAGAAGAGCTCTGGGATGAATGGCTCGCCAGGGGCATGGATGAGCGGTCCGCCTGCCTGGAGAGAGCCCTGGCCATCGGGATCACGATCCAGAACATGCGCGACCTCGCGGGAACGCTGCTGGCCAATCGCGATGTCCTGGACTACCTTCCCAAGACCAAAGGTTGGAACACGTCCGAGCCTGAATTCAGCGAGGTCTTCACCGAGTCGGTCAGGCGGCTCTCCGGCCTTGCGTGCGATAACTGCCAGGTTGAAGGCGATGCCATGGCCGGCTTCATCGAGGGACTCAGGGCGGAGACCGAAGAGCTCAAGTACATCAAGGAAAAGGCCGAGGTCGAAGCCCACCTTTTCAAGCTCTCGATCCCATCTCCCAGGACCAAGGGCAAGCAGGGAAACTGGAAGACCAAGGAAGATCTCGGGGAGGTGCGCGCCGAGGTCAATACACTTCGCGAGGCTCACCTCTCCTTCAAGGCCTGGCTTGCCCACAATATCGTTGTCGATCTGGCGAGAGCACTTGGCGATTTCGTTGAAAGCTACCGGCGAAAGATGTCGGACGGCGCACTTCTCGACTTCCACGATCTCCTGCTCTATGCCCGGAACATGCTTGCCGCCCGGCCCGGGGTCAGGGATTACTTCCGCACCCGCTACAAATATGTCCTGGTGGATGAATTCCAGGACACAGATCCTCTGCAGGCCGAGATAATCTTCTTCCTGTCTGAGGCAAAGGGAGGCCGGGCGGAGAAGTGGGAGGACGTCAAGGTGACTCCGGGCAGGCTATTCCTGGTTGGAGATCCCAAACAGAGCATTTACCGCTTCCGCAGGGCCGACATTGAGATGTACGCATCCGCCAAGGCCAAGATGGGCAGAGGCCATAGCCTGAGCATATTCCAGAACTTCCGCTGCACGCCTTCCATAATCGATGTGGTCAACACCATCTTCCGGGATCTGATTGTCTCTCCTGAGGATGGGGCGTACCAGCCCGACTATGTCGCCCTGAAGTTCGGCAGAGATAAAAAGACGGTCCCGAAGGGCGGCGACGTCGTCCTGATGTATCCGCCGGAGCAGCTCGCCGGGAGCATGGAGAACGTGGGCGAGCGCAGGAAGTGGGAGACGCGCGCCATCGCAGCCGCGATTCACCGGATGGTCAATGAAGAAAAGCGCGAGGTCTGGGACAAGGCCGAGAAGTGCATGCGGCCCCTTATGCTTAGAGACATCGCGATTCTACTGAGGACCCATACGCCGCTCAAGTATCTTGAGGATGCGCTCAAACTCTATGACGTAGACTACCGGGTTATCGGCGGGAAGTACTTTTTCCAGCGCCAGGAAATCAGGCAACTGCTTGCGGTGCTTATGGCAATAGCAAACCCGTATGACAGGGTGGCCCTGGTTGCCGCCCTGAGATCGCCCTTCTTCGGCGTGTCCGATGAGGACATCTTCCTTCATCACTCCGGAGGCGGAAAACTCAACTACCTTGAATCACCGACAGGAAGTGCCCTGGATGCGCCATTC
>JASFOL010000313.1:0-3144 GCA_050116545.1 bacterium
ATCAACATCATCGCTCCAACAAGCAACAATGTCTTCCGAATCATCTTTCCCTCCTTTCGCATGCCACCGCGGCATGGTGAATGATGCTGAAGTCAAGATCCAGGCGGGCGGCCCTTCGATTTCCAGCGGGCACACAGGTTCAGAGAGGTTATCGGATGCTATTCACCGAGTTGTGCATCGGGACGAAACGATTTGCTCTTCGGATTACTCGCAATCTCCTGAGACCAATTGGAAAATCGTAGTGCTCCCGCTCTCTTTAGCGTCGGGAGTGTAACACAGGGAAGCGGCAAAGTCAAAGGGTTTGGCGAGACCCCCGGCAGTGCTGTTCACATCGACCAGGGTACGGACCACCTGCACCATCACATTGAGAACCTCCGACCGTATCGGTTCCCCTTCGGGAGTGCTGTAATCCAATCTCGTGGAAGGGGTTAAGGGATTGGGTTCGACACGCTTCTGTGCGACTGAGAACCTGTTGCCGGTGCGCCGACCGGGGTGGTATTCTCGTAGCATCATCGGCCATCATGACACGGAGGATCAGGTCTTGAAGATAGCGGTGACAGGCAAGGGAGGGACAGGCAAGACCACGGTCGCCGGCATCCTTGCGCATCGTTTCAGGGATGATGGCTGCAGGGTGCTCGCGGTGGATGCCGATCCCGACGCCAATCTTGCCTCCGCGATAGGAGTCTCCCCCGAACGGGCAGCGGCGATAGTGCCGATCTCCGAGATGCATGAGCTGATAAGGGAGCGCACCGGAGCGGAACCGGGACAGTTCGGCCAGATGTTCAAGATCAACCCGCGCGTGAGCGACATCCCGGATAAGTACTGCGTCGATGCAGGCGGCATCAAACTTGTGGTGATGGGAGCCGTGAAGAAGGGCGGGGGCGGTTGCGCCTGTCCGGAAGGTGTCCTGCTCCAGAGCCTGCTGATAGAGATCATGCTTAATCGCGACGATGTCGTGGTCGTGGACATGGAGGCGGGAATCGAGCACCTCGGGCGGGCGACCTGTAAAGCGGTCGATACCATGGTCGTGGTGGTTGAGCCGGGCGCAAGGAGCGTCGGCACGGCGAAGAAGATCATGGATCTTGCTAGTGAGATCGGTGTTGAATCCTTCACTGTCGTCGGCAACAAGATTCGCGGCCGGTCCCAGGAGGAGTGGATCGCCGGAGAGTTTCCTTCGATCCCTATAGCCGGCATGATCCCGTACAGCGAGGCGATGGCGGAGGCGGACATGAGGGGAATCTCACCTGTCGAGGTGATCGATCGGGAGCTGGAGGCCGAGTTCGAGAAGGTGTACAAAGCGTTAAGAAGTGCCGAAGATACGGAGGAGAGATGATGCCTTTCAGTCCGCGCTACATGGCCACGGCCATCGGCAGCTTTCCACACAGTGACCCCGGGGCGGCATGCGATCTCATTCTGAATTCGATTCCGGACATACCCACCTGGCCTCAGTTGCCGGCGATCGATTTCAGGGAGGGGATGGAGATCCAGTACTCCGAGGGTCTTCCATGCATTGTGCTCGATGAGGCAACAGGCCGAATGCACTTCGATACCGGCGGCGACACCTCGTCCGAGCTTGCCGGGTTCTATGAGCGCTACCTTGCGGAAGACTTCGACTCTTTCGCCATCTCACCTGTCTTCAGCCGCGGCATATACGAGATGGAGAGGCGCCTCAAGGAAGGCGGCGCGAAGCCGGCCCGTTTTAAGACCCACGTCACAGGCCCCCTGACCATGGGCCTGGGGCGCACCGACGAGAACAAACGGGCGATCTACTACAATGAGATGTTCCGGGACGTGGTGGTGAAGGGCATGGAGATGAAGGCGCGCTGGCTCTTAAGGAAGTTCGGCTTCCTGGGATGCCCGCAGATCTGTTTCATAGACGAGCCGATTCTCTCGGCATTCGGCTCCTCCACCTATGTCAGCGTGGAGAGATCCGACGTGGTCAAGTGCCTGGGCGAGGTCGTGGAAGCCGTTCACAAGGAGGATGCGCTGGCCGGTACCCACTGCTGCGGCAATACCGAGTGGACGATACTGATCGATGCGGGAGTGGACATAATCAGCTTCGATGCTTTCCAGTACGGGGAGACCATCGGCTATTACGCGGACCGGGTGAAGGACTTTCTCGAGAAGGGTGGGGTCCTGGCCTGGGGTATCGTGCCCTCGGCGGGGACGGCCGGCGAGGAGAGCGTGGAGTCGCTTTCGGGGAAGCTCGGGCAGCTGATGGACGCCCTTGCCCGGAAGGGCGTCGACCGGGATCTGCTTGCTGAGAAGTGTCTTCTCACGCCCAGCTGCGGGACCGGATCGATCTCGGTCGAGCAGTCCGGGCAGGTGCTCGAGCTTCTTGCGGGCCTCAGCCAATCACTGAGAGCGAAACAGTAGCACTCACATAAGCATAGAACATCTGAAGCGCCGCATGGTATAATCCCGCGACATCCCTCAAGGAAAACCGTATGGATGAGAAGAGCATCGACAGGTCGGTCAATTATATGCTGGGAAAGCGCGGTCCCAGGGACCCCGAGACGGTCTGGGACCGGCTTGAAGGCCAGAAGCCTCATTGCACTTTCGGCGAGCAGGGGCTCTGTTGCAGAATCTGCTATATGGGACCCTGCCGGATAAAACCGGGGAGCAAGGGGCGCTCCAGGGGTGTCTGCGGTGCGACGGCCGAAGTGATCGTGGCCCGCAATTTCGCCAGGATGATAGCCGCAGGGGCCGCCGCTCATTCCGATCACGGCCGCACCGTGGCAAAAACCCTGATGCGTGCGGCAACCGACTCCGCGTCGGGCTATTCCATCAAGGATCCGGCCAAGCTCAAGCGGGTCGCAACGGTCCTGGGAATCGAGACCGGCGGGCGAAGCGACACAGACATGGCGCGCGACGTCGCCGCGAGAGCGCTCGCCGACTTCGGCCGGCAGGAAGGCGAAATCGGCTTTGCGCGCCGGGCCCCGGAGACCCGCCAGGCCCTGTGGCGCGAACTCGGCATTGTGCCCCGCGGTGTGGATCGCGAAATCGTCGAGATGCTGCATCGAACCAGCGTGGGCGTTGACCTCGACCATCGAAGCATCATGCTTCATGGAGCAAGGACGGCCCTGGCCGACGGCTGGGGTGGTTCGATGATCGCGACCGAACTCCAGGATATTCTCTTCGGCA
>JASFOL010000314.1:0-3143 GCA_050116545.1 bacterium
CGCCGGGTAGCCTACAAGGTGGCCTCTGAGATGCTGAACGATCAGGCCGGGCTGCTTATTCGCCGGGCAGGGTCATCGGATAAGCCGCTGTTTCTTTACATTCATCACGACGCCCATCATCCGTACGTGTCGGAACGGAAGTACCTCAAGAGATTCCTCGGCGCGGAGTTCTCGGAGGAGGAAGTGCGGCTGGTGGAGCAAGTGCAGCGGACCGGAAACATGTACTGGTTCAGCCGCGAGAGCGCGTCGCCCGGCCAGCGACAGCGCTACTACGACATTCTGAGCGCAATGCACGATGCCTCGATATACAAGAATGACCTTCTCTTGAAGTCGCTCTTTAAGGGCCTGAAGTCGAGCGGGCTCTATGATAATACCATGATAGTGATAGCGGCCGATCACGGCGAATTCCTGGGGGAGAAGGACCTTGTGTCCCATGGGCTTTACCCATACGAACAATCGGTCAGGGTGCCCCTCATCATAAAGTACCCGAAGTCGACCGGCCTCACCGGCAGATCCGACCGCCTGACATCCACCATCGATCTTGCGCCGACAATGGTTGATCTTGCGGGCTCCAGCCTCACCAGGCACATTCAGCAGAGCCAGGGACTATCGCTGCTGGGAGATGACCAGCATGAGTTCGTTGTGACCCAGCGCGAGAACTTCGCCAAGGGCCTGGACTTCTGGAAGGAGAGATATCCCGACCACTCGTTCGACCAGTATGACCTCGGCAGACTGGTCTGCTTCAAGTCGGCGGAACGGAAGTTTGTGTGGTCATCCAGAGGGAAGCATGCCCTGTTCAACCTCGAGGCCGACCCTCATGAGATCTACAACCTGATCGATGAAGACGAGAACCGCTCGCTCACTTACCGGAACCGCGCGGAGGAGTGGATGGCCCATGTCCCCAAAATAGGGAGCACGGGCATCAATGAGTTCGACGAGAAGATCAAGCAGCATCTCCGCGGCCTTGGTTACATCGAATAATTCAAGAATGGGGTCAGGTACCGGAAATTGAATTCAATTTCCGGTACCTGACCCCAAATTTGAATTCAAAATTCAAGACCTGACCCCAGGGTGGTTTTTGACTCTTGACCTACGCGATCAAAGCCGATATCTTAGCAGATAGACTTCGGCTATCCACTGAGGCGGCATAGCCAAGTGGCTAAGGCGACGGTCTGCAAAATCGTTATTCCCCGGTTCGAATCCGGGTGCCGCCTCCATTCCCTTTATCCGACTCCAGGCAGCTTCTGAGGGAACAAGACGCCGCTAGTAATCCTGGTCGGAGTCAGAGCGGGAGACGTACCAGCGTTCGGGAGAGAGGATGCCGGCTTCCTCGGCGTCCTTATCGAAGGTGCTGACTATCATGGCCAGAGGCTGTGCCAGCGAGCATGCGTACCTCTCGAGCACCCTGGGTGCAAGCGCAGGCGGCAGGCCCAACTCCACAGCATAAGCGCCCTTTGACTTCAGGAAACCCACCGTCGCGTCGAGCAGAGCGACCAGCACATCCCCTTTTTCGGGATCAACGATCAACTCCGAGATGATTCCCAGCTGGGGCGTCTGATCTGTAAGCCGGCAGACCGCCAGAGCGGCCGGCGTGCCGGGCCCGCCCACGCGCACGAAGTGATACTCGTGTGTGGGATGGGAAACAAAGCGCCAGCTGAGGTACTTGCGGTCCCTGTCCACGCAGAAGCCATACCTTGCCGAAACCTGGCCCCAGAGTTCGTCGGTCCCCTCGGGAATCTCTCGCGTGATGTCGACGGGAAGTGAGCCTCCGGCCGGTCCGGGAATCCTCCTCAGGAAGACGCGGGCCAGGCGCAGCAGATCGCGGCGCCGCCCGGCCTTCCCAAGCTCGATGGCGAGGCGGCAGCGCGAGAGCACCAGAGTGGCATTGGTGAAACCCTGGACCAGTTTGAAACCCACCTTGAACGCCACACGTCCCGCGACAGGTGTCCAGCCGATAGCCAGGCCGATCGCCGGGTGCGAGGTGAGGCATGAGAGAGCTTTCCTGCCTATCCCCAGGCCCCTCATCGCCGGATCCACAACATAGTCGACGCTCCATTTGGCCGGCTTGAGGCCACGCGGGGTTCTGAGGCTCACAGGGATTGAGCAGGACATTCCGGCGAATTTGCCGTCAACCCGCGCGACCCAGATCAGAGGCTCTCCGTCCGGGTTATTCGGATTATCGTAGAATTGCCAGCGCCATCTCTCCACTCGCTTACGGTAGGCATCCTCGCGCTGGGAGGGGGGCAGCTTCCCCACCAGCATCCTGACCGCCGGGTCCTCGTCCTCGCGGGTGTATCCCGTCATCACAACTTCAGGTGCCAAGATTATCCCCTCATGGCCTCCAGCAGGCCGCTCACACGCGTATCGAACTCCTCATAACTCCATCGGCAGTCGACGGGAAGGCGCTTTATCTCAAAGAGGTCGAGGCCGGGCCGGTTAGGCCCGCGGATCGCCGTGAAGGCAGCTTCATATCCGGCCTGTATGACCTCCTGCTTAACCATCTCATTGAAATCGCCTCTCTGACCATTGGGATAGGCGAAACAGCGGATATGGCGTCCGGTCATGCTCTCCAGCCGGGCCTTGCAGTCGGTCACTTCGCTGCGCACCCGCTCACGCGTCTCTCTCGAGAGAATGGGATGTGTCACCGTATGTCCGCCGAGCTCGACTCCCTGCCCCGCCATATCGCTTATCTGATCGGAGGTCAGGAATCTGACGAGCTCCAGTTCCGGGCTGTCCCGGTCCACCTGGATTTTCTCGCAGATGGTTCTTACCTTTCCCGCGGCCTCCTCGAGTGGGAGACGCTTGAGCTCTGGTTTGAGAGCCATTACCGCCCGGCCTCTGTCGGCAGGGGTCTCAAGAGGCAGGTCACGTTCCAGCACTCCCGCCGGGAGAACTTTTTCTCTGGTGGAGAATATCGCGAACTCAAGCAGATCGTTCCACAGCACCCGCCCGGTATCCACATACCCGGTCGTGACGAAAACCGAGAAGGGCACTCCCATCCGCCTGAGCAGCGGCAGCGCGAGGGTGTAAGCATTCGAATAGCCGTCATCGAAGCTCAGGACAATACCTTTTCTTGGACTCCGCCCGGCGAGCCATCCATCCAACAGGGTTTCCATGGACACAAACACATAGTGCTGTGAGAG
>JASFOL010000315.1:0-3140 GCA_050116545.1 bacterium
AAAGAAATGGGTTCCCTGGGAAGGGGACAGGCTGAAGCCCTCAAGGGCGGTTTCGACTATCGTCCTGGCCCAGGAGATCTCATGCCACTTCACCGGTATCCCTGCAAACCTGTCTCTTGTGCCCCAGCGACCCGGTCCGATGAGAATATACGGAGTCCCATCCAGACTCCTGTTGAACTCGCTCACCTCTGCCGCGATTTCGACCGTCCTGGTGGGATCGAATGTGTCGGGGGATACCATGACGATGTCGGTTATTCCCTCGAGCATGCCATTGCCGAGGGCATCAGTCGCGGAGATCAATGCATTCGCCTGGTCCGCCTCATCGATCACAACCTGCTGGCGCTCGTGCAGAGTGACCAGCGGGCGGATCTGAAGCACGTAGAATTCGGGACTGCCGTCCGCAGCCATGGCGCCGGCGAACTCGATCTCGACCGGCCGGCCCATGCCCTTTTCACCTATTGACAGGAGCTCGACCACCACGTCGCCAAATGGAAGCATGTCGTATTTGCGTATGCCGGCGAAGGTCACCACCCTGGGACCCCGGGAGCCCACTCCATCCCTCAGCCTGTTGTCGTTCACGTCGTAGGTGCTGGCGACATATCTCAGGGTCCCGTCTCCCTCGGCGTCAGGAACCTGCAGGACACGGAGCGTGGTTTCCTCGCCATTCTTAAGGTCGAAGTGTGTTTTCTCCAGGTCGAGCGCATAGAAATAGCTCTGCGTCGCATCCGCAATCTCCTCGGGCGTGGTCAGTCCGGGCAGGATCGCCGGGTGGGCGGGGGAGAAGCTAAGGACCTTTCCGCCTTCGACCACTATTCTGCCGAGCCCCAGGGCGACTGAGACGATGCCGTCTTCACGCTTCAGCGGCGAAACAGGGTAGAAGTTGGCCGATTGACCGACGCCGGAGTAGATGGGGTAGAAGCGATTGCCATATTGGCCCCCGACCAGCTTCTGAATGAGCACAGCCATCTTCTCCTGGGCGCCTGGCACGACCGACTGAGTGTAGGCTCTTGCCCTTTCCGAGAAGGTCGAAGCATAGACGAGCTTCACCGCCTGGCAAAGCTGCTCGAGTCTCAATGACTCGTCGTCACAGTTATTGGGCAGCATATAGGTGGCGTACACGCCGGCGAAGGGCTGGCTCTGAGAGTCCTCCAGCAGGCTCGAGGAACGGACCGCCAGTGGCTGGTGAACATGCCTGAGTAAGACCTTCAAAGACGCGGTGACTTCATCCGGGAGTCTCGCATCTGAGAATCTGCTATTGAGTTCGGTGTCCGGGGGGCTCCCGGCGATGAAGTCAGAGAGATTGTTGGAGGCCATGAAAGCATCGAAGATGTCGGTACCTAATACGAGCGTGCTGGGAAGACGGACGGCGCAGTCGGCGAAGTTGCGCGTCACGTCACTGTGATGTAAGAGCTGGGCCAGGAATGCAAGGCCTCTGCCCTTGCCGCCCAGCGAGCCGCCGCCGAGCCTGTTGAAGGTCTCCTCGAATTCAAAGGTCTCCTGTGCGAAATCCGTGATGATTCCCAGGCGCTTCTCCCTCTGGGACTTCCTGATCGCGCCGACAAGGTACTCTCTCATCTCCGCGTCGTCCTTGAAGTCGGAGACCCTCTTGGGCTTGAGCTCCAGCGCAAGAGTGGTCTCACCCCGGGCCAGCAGCCACCTGGAGAAGTCGTTCTTCTGGGCATGATATCTGATGGACTCCAGCGGTGCCCGCTGAATGACATCCACGAATTCATTGATCTCAGAGACCCTGGCGACCTCACTTCCGCCGGGCAGGAGGAACACAAAGTCTCCGAATCCGAGGTGCTGCTTCAGGAAGGAGCGAATCCCCTGGACCGCCGTTTCAGCGTTCTTCTCCCTGAACGAGACTCCCATCCGGTCCGCCTTCTTTTTGTGCTCGCTCTGGCGGGACTGGACCAGGATGGGCAAGTCCTCGTCGACCACCTCCTCGATGAACTGAAATCCGGCGTCCTCCACGACTTTGCCGTCGCGGGGATAAGTGACATCGGTGATTATGCCGAGGAGGCTCTTCTTGTACTTCTCATAGAGCGTCCGGGCCTCATCGAAAGTCTCCGCGAGCAGTATCTTGGGTCTCGACTTCTTCCTGAACCACTTCTCCTGCTCATTGAGGCCCTCTGCAATCAGAGCCTGGGTCTGTCTCATCACCTCTGTATAGAGAACAGGCAGGAAAGCCGAGTAGTCCATGGGCGAATCCTCGATCACCAGTATGGCCTTGACCGTCCCGAGCCTGGAGTCGGCGGTGACATTCGCCTTGTCCTCAATGTACTTCGTGATGGCAAGGAAGAGAGTCGAGTCACCCGTCCAGTAGAAGACCTTGTCTATTCCCTTGCGGTCTTCTATGCTGCGGAAGACCGGGAATTCGTCCGGTCCCGCCGCAAGAAGCACGACCGGGATGTCCGGCTGGAGGCTGCAGGCCTCGGCGCAGAATTTGCAGGGATCCAGGTCGACCACCTGGCTCATCGTGATGACCAGGTCATATCTTCCGTGTCTGAGCTCCCTCAGGGCTTCTTCGCCTGTGGAGACGCGGACGACCTGGGGAGGCGAGGAGAGGGCAAGGTCACGGTATTCACTCGAGATCTGCTCCATCAAGAGGCCTTCCTCCTCCAGAGTGAAGGCATCGTAGAGGCTGGAGATCAGGAGTATCTTGGTGACCCTGAACTTCATCAGATAGAAATAGTCGCGAGAGGTGGGTCTGTGGTCGGCTTCAGGTACGCCCCCGTAGGGGCTGCTTTCGCGGGGTAGCTCACTCATGTGACGATGCTACATCGGCCGGTGGACCGGCGTCAAGGCTGGAGCTTTTCCCATTCCTCGATCAGGACTTCCAGATCGCTTTCGGCCTGGAGGTACTCCTCGCCGATGCGGTGAACCTGGGTGCGGTCGGAGGGAGGGTTGCTGAGCTGGCGGCCCAGGGTCTCGATTTTCTTCTCCAGCTCCTCAATGGCTCGATCCACCTCCGCAAGCCTCGCCCTGCGCCTGCGTTCCTGGGCGATCTCCCGGTTCTTTGCGGCACGGGCCTCGCGGAAGGCCTTGCCCTTTTCCTCGCGGCATTCTGTGGAGTCGGCGGCCCTCAGGGCTTCGCGGTGATTGCGATATTCGCTGTAGGTTCCGCTGTAGACCCTCAA
>JASFOL010000316.1:0-3124 GCA_050116545.1 bacterium
CGTCAGTCCTCTTCGCCAGTGTCTTTGTCATAGTCTTCATCCTCGATGATCGTGCCGGGGAGGCTCTTGAGGATGGTCCTGATCTCTTCCTTGTACTCCTCGGGCGCCTCGACATGTCCCCAGCCCTTGGTGATCTGAAAGAGACCGTCCAGGGCGGAGTCGTGGTACGACTTAATCTGGTGGGGGATATCGCGCTCGGTGAGCAAATCATCGATCAATGTGGCCTCATGCTGATTCTGCAGAACGGCCACCTTCTTCAAGCGTTCCATCGGCAATCCTCTCATGTCTCAAACCGGCTAATTCTAACCGATGGGGAAGCTTAAAGCAACCTGTGGTTGCGGAGAAACCTCAACCGCCCCGGGGACGGGAACGGGAGGCTCTTGGCGGATGGCCGGTCACCTCAGAAGAACCACACGTCCGGTCGCCGAGATATACCTCGATGCGGCACCGGCCGATGAGCCGTCCCCCGCCGAGATATACCTCGATGTGTCGCCGGCCAGTGAGCAATCCCTCGACGAGGTTTCGTTCGATGAGCCATTGCAGCACAGACGGTAGAAGTAGACCCCGTCCGCCACAGGCCGGCCGAGAGCGTCGGTTCCATCCCAGGTTGCGGCATGGGGACCCGCCGGCATCTCCTCATCAATCAGGGTGGTGACGCGCCTGCCCCTGGCGTCATAGATGTCCAGCCGTACAGTACTGCATGGGCCGTCCAGAGAGAAGGCTATGCGTGTTGAGATCCTGAAGGGGTTGGGGATGCTCCGGGCAAGCAGTCTGAATCCCTCCGGGTCCCGCCCGGCCGGCAGATCCACGCCCGCCTGCGGCACCTGCAGGAAGGTGATGTCGAAAGGGGGCACCCCCACGCCGATCCTGGCAAGCAGCGTATCGGTCCGAGTATCGTAGATGCGCACCGACGGGTCGACCACATCACGGTCGCACAGGTAGAGCTCCTGCTGATTATCGATCTCGATGCCGGCGAGCGAAGCGCCGCTGCCGGAGGTCTGATCATAGAGAGTGTCGAGCGGCTCTCCGGTATCGCTGTCGAATGAGACCAGCCTGGCGAAGTTGTCCGGCCAGGGCGCGGTGTCAATCACGACCGCATACCACCTTGGTCCCGCGGCGAAGACCGCGTCGGAGATGTCACCACCGAGCCTGGCCTCGGTAGTCACCACCGCCTTAGCTTCAAGCGCGAAGGGGTCGACGGTTTCAATTCCTCCATCCAGCGCTCCCCAGGCTCCTGCGCAACCGACCACGATCTCCATCCGGCATCTGTCATACCTGAGCTCGGTGTAGGGATTGGGAAGCTGGAGCTCTATGGGCTGGACCCCCGGGATTGACTGATCGCAGTCGACAAGGGTGTCGGCCCGGGTGTCGATGACCGCGATCTTTCCGGGGCCGGCAGGCTGCCACACGGTGCGGTCGATATTGTTCAAGGCCACGAAAAGACTGTCCCCCACCAGTTCCATCCGGCCCATCTCGGGGATCCCGTCGGAGTCGGCCAGCGGCGCGAGATCCACCACGCCCAGTGAATCCCCGGAGTAGGGGTCGACGATCAGGAGCGTGGTCCACTCATAGCGTGAGACATAGGCCCTGTCACCGCTCGCCAGCCTTATGTCATAGGGATTGGATCCATTGCCGACAGAGTACTGGCCTATGGTCCGAAAGGGAGGGCCGGGATCGACAACCTGGACATTGTCGGCAAGGTAGCGATTGACCACGAAGACCATGTCTTCGCCCGCATCATAGTATGCGACCGGGTCGGTGCTCACCGGTTCCACGGCTATGTCCACCGTCCGGGGAGGCTGGACGCCGATGGTGGAGTAGTAGGAGGTGGACCAGAAGTCGGTGCTCAGGACAAAGGCATACTCGGGGCCGCCGGCCGCAGGCGATGTGAGCAGCACGAGACAAAGAGCCAGGCCGATCGAGATCGGGCCCGGGGTTGTTCTTTGAGTCACGGTTCAAACCTCCATTTCACAGAGTCCACTTCAGAAGTCCACCGCCACGGTCGCATAGACCGATCTTCCTGGAAGGGGATAGCCCATGATGTCCTCGAATCTCTCATCGGCCAGGTTCCTCACCTCCAGGCCTATGTCGGCCCCCTTGACTCCCGCCGGCAGCGTGAATCCGACATTGTGAAAACGCCTTATGTCGAACAGGGGGCCGCCGTTATTTGGAGCTTTGGTGTTGTAAGGATTCCAGTAATTGCCGCCTATATAGCTGAACTCGTAGAAAGCGGTCATGCCGCGGCCCGGTCCGCCGCTCGCACGTTTGCTCGACCATGCCAGCCGGGCGAAAGCCTCTAGCCCCGGCCTGTTTGGAAGACTCTTGCCATTGAGATAGGTCACGGGCCCGGTATTGATCGCACGCAGCCTGGTCATATTGCCGCTCAAGGCAAAGCCCCGCCAGGAACCCATCGAGAGCGAGACCTCATAGCCTTCTATTTCGGCGCTGTCGATATTGATGGCCTGGGAAGCCCCGGCGAAGGGGACATAGACGAACATTATCAACTGGTCCACATCCGACCAGAAGTAGACGAACTCCAGCGCCGCCTTGAAACCGGCCGAGGACTTCCTCTCCCAGCCCAACCCCATGTCGCGGTTGAGCCCCACCTCGGGTTCAAGGCCGGGGTTGGGAAGCACGGAGCCGCGGTAGCCGAAGAGCTCCATCATTGAGGGAACGCGGTGATGCCGGCCATAGTTGGCCTTGAGGGTGAAGCCGGCGCCAGGCGACGCCACCAGGCCCAGGGTGCCCGTTGAAAGGTCATGGGTGATCTCCGCATCGATCATGCCGCGATAGTAGGTCGCCAGATCGGCCCTCACTTCGGTGAACCGCGCCATCCTGTCGGAGTAGTGCTCATATCTGCCGGAGGGGATCAGCCTGAGGCGGTCCCTGATAACATGGATCTCGTCTTCCACAGACATGGTGAAGGTGTGCCGGGTCTGCTCTTCGCCGCGGACGGTTTCCAGGAAGGTCTC
The DNA here is from genome assembly GCA_050116545.1 of bacterium. Lineage (GTDB taxonomy): Bacteria > Arandabacterota > Arandabacteria > Arandabacterales > Arandabacteraceae > JAUVJV01. The sequence continues at coordinate 2,973 of JASFOL010000316.1, forward strand.
CTCGGGCCGGAAGCTCTCCCTGGCCACTGAGATCATGCCTCTCAGGCCCTGTCTCAGCTGCGGGAGTGGAAGTCCGAACCGGGCCAGCGCGCCATATGAGACCGTGCGGTTTTCCTCATCGGGCTTCACACCCGCCTTCTTGGGCCGCCGGT
>JASFOL010000317.1:0-3116 GCA_050116545.1 bacterium
CTCTCGCTCCGGGAAAAACTGCTGGCAAGCCATGATCCGCCCGAGGCCGAGGGCCGGCCCACCGAGGAACGCAGAAGACTCCGGAGCCGCCTTGACGCCAATTACAGGGCAAGCAGCTGGCTCTCACTCAGGCTCCGCTACGAGAACCTCCAGGCAAGTGAGGATGAGGGTGAGGGGGCCCAAAGCTCCTCATCCGACCTCTTGAGACTGGACGCGGACCTCCGGAGGTTCAGGCCCGCGGAGATTCGCGCGGGTTTCTATGTTTTCACGATCGGCCAGTGGGCGTCACGGATCTATCAGTATGAACCGGGAGTGCCCTACTATCCTGTCATCGAGATGTTGAAAAGTGATGGCTCCAGATGGTACCTTGTCTTATCTTACAATATGAAGCGCTTCGGTCGTCTTGCGGCCAAGTATGCGCGGACCGAGTATGCCGGCGGCGAGGACAGGTCAGGCTTCCTCATCTACTATAGTCTGAGGACCTGACAGGCCCGGCGGGGTCTGACCGGTTCATCCGGCCCCGACCGTGACCGGGAGCATTGCCTTGCGCATCCGGCGGCCCGGCGGATTGTAAAGCATATTGAGCGCAAGAGACCTCCTGAAAGCGAGGGATCAGCTGAGACTCAGAAACCTGCATGCACTGAGGACCCTGCTTCTTGCCGGCTGTGTCATCGTATTGGCCGGCACAGTCTACCGGGGCTTCATCCCCCGCTCCGCCTCAGCGGCCGATGTGCCCGCGGATCCGGTGATCGCGATTCTTCCATTCGATGCGCTCTCTGTTCCCGCTCTTGGATCATATTCCGGATTCGCGCTCTCTGAAGAAGAGGTGATGGTGGTGCTGCCAGAGAAGGCGGTACTGCCTGAATCCCGGGTGACGGCCCTGATTGGCGAGCCGCGCCAGGTGGTCGAGCGGCACCCGGAAGTCCCCCTCTGGATTTCGGCATCGCGCATCGGGGATTATGCTCTTGAGGGAACGGGTGCGCGCTTCGTCTACAGGGGTGACCACAGCACGGTGGTCGAGGCCGATCTCGCCACCGTCCGGGATCTGATGTCAGGGGGCCTTGTCCTGACCGAGCTCGTGCCCAGACCCCTGGCTGAGTTGACCGTACCCTGCCTCGCGGAGATGATGCTGGACGATATTCTCAGCGATCGGCCCCTCACCGGGGCGCGCCGGCGTTTCATGAGCAGCCTCGCCGATTCGGTCGACACGCTCCGGATGTGGTCGACACTGGAGGATATCACCTGGGATCAGGATGCCCAGGAATACAGGAGCCGCTATTCCTGCCGCGAGGAACTCAGGGATTATACGGCTCCTCTGCTTGTGGACCGCCTTGCCGGCTACCTGGGGCCCTATGGCGGCGAACTGACGATCGCCCCGTGCCTGCCCAATGTATGGGGTTGCCCGGAGCTTCCACCCTCCAATATCGTCGCCTACCTGCCCGGCCGGAAAACGGGCGCCCACTATATTGTATGCGCTCACTATGACGCCACGGCTTCCCGCGAGCCGCTCTGGGACTGGACCACCGATCCCGCTCCCGGCGCGGATGACAATGGCACGGGCGTCGCGGTCCTGCTGGAATGCGCGAGACTTCTGGCGCCGCTGCAGCTTGACGTCGGACTCAAGTTCATAGGCTTCTCAGGGGAGGAACAGGGTCTGAGGGGCAGCAAATGCTACACGGACTCCATCTGGCATCTCACCGATAAGGACTCGGTCCTCGGGGTGATCAATGTCGACATGGTGGGCTATGCCAAGAACAAACATCCCGTGCTGACGCTCGCCTATGACTGGAAATCCGGATGGCTCTCCGACCAGCTCAGCCAGGCATCGATTGCCGCCGGGCTCGAGACAGATATCGAGCAGGTCAACCTCACCGGCATCCCGATGAGCGATCACTTCCCGTTCTGGCAGATCGGAATCCCCGGGGTCCTCTTCATAGAGGAACTCGAGGGGACGACGCCTGTCAATCCTGATTACCATTCACTCGGCGACACTCAGGACGACCTGACCATGAGCATGCTCGGGGACAATGCGGGTATGGTGGTGGGCTTTCTCTCTCGCTTCGCGCCACTGCCGGAGGACACACTTGCCGACCTGGAGCTCACCGAAGGCTCTGTGGAATGGGATTGGGAGGGAAGGACCAGTGCAAACCCCCCGGTCGCCGGCGATTCGATTCAGGCCACCTTGAGGGCCGTGAACCTGGGATCTTCCATGGACGCTCCCGAGCCCTATGTATATGAGGTGTGGAAGGGAAGCCGGGACACGGGAAGTCTGGTTCACCGAGGCAATCAGACGCTTGAGCTTCTCTCGGGTGAGTATGCCGAGATCGATGCGTTCTGGCAGACCGACAAAGGGGCCTATGGCGATGTCCGGTATGTTTTCGTGCTGGAGCCGGGCTCGCCTGATGCCGAGAGCGATGTCTCCAACAATGAGGCGGAGGTGAGCATCGAGACCATGGCCCCCTCGGCCACATTTGAGAACCTTCACGTCTTTCCCAACCCCGTGGTCGACGTGGATGACGCGAGCATCGCGTTCAACATCTACCATCCCGATGGTGACTTCGACGGCGCGGTGGACATATATCTCTACGAGATGCTTGGCCGCAAGATCGGCTATGGCAGGCTGGAGCGCAGCCCGGCAAAGCAGGAGATCGACGTGGGCAGGAACGCCGTGAACCTCGCGGACTTCCTTGAATCTGGCGAGGTGATGCCGCCCGGCCTGTATCTTGTCGTCGCCGAACTGAGACTGATAGGCTCCAGCGGCGCAGTCACCGATAAGTTCAAGTTCGCTGTCGACAGGTAACTCGCCGGCTCCGGACTCGGACCAAGCGCATCCCGTCAATAGTCTTGTGTAAACTGGAATCCGGGTCTATCCCACACCGCGTCCCTTTGAAAACCCCGCCGGAATGTGATAAGATATGGTGCAATTCCTGAACATGACAAGGAGGCGGGATGAGGTTTGCCTCGGCTTTTCGTACAATATCCGGTATCCTGCTGCTGGCGCTGATCGCGTCATCGGCACACTCGGGCATGCTGATTTCGGAACTGTGTGATCCCCGGTACAACTACAATACCGACCGGTTTATCGAAATATATAACTCGGGCAGTGCTGCGGTGGA
>JASFOL010000318.1:0-3105 GCA_050116545.1 bacterium
CCCGCTCTCCGACTGTGGAAGATCAGCCGCCGGCGCCCGCTTTCTTCTTGTGGCCGAGCACTGGACCGAGGAGGAAGATCCCGCTTTCATTCCAAGGGCTCTGGCCTGTGCCGGCCTGATGAGCTGTCTCAGCGCCGCCTCAGAGCTGAAGGCGCAGACCTCGCTTGCCAGGTCTCTGACCCGGCACCTGGAACGCGAGGGCTTCTCGGTCGAGAAGGGCGAAGGGTCCGAGCCGGTCATAAGGCGGCAGACGGCTCCTGTGGCGACCTGCGAATCCCGGGGCGAGAAGCTCAGGCTCCTGAGCCGCTTCATGTCCAGTGTGGCCCACGAGATCAAGAACCCGCTGACCGGGATCTCCGCAGGGGTTCAGTATCTTGCCAAGAAGCTCCGGCCGGGATTGGCCGAGGACGAGACCGTGGAATTCATTCTGGCTGAAATAAACCGATTGAACCGCATCGTGGACGATCTCTACAAGATCGCGCGGCCCCCGGAACTCGTTATCATGCCGATCAACCTGAACGAGGTTGTAGGCAAGAGCCTTCTGTGCCTCAGCGAGCTGGTCGCCAAGAAGCGGCTTACCGTCACCCAGGATCTCCATGAGGGAATCCCGGAATTCGACGCAGACCCCGACAGGCTCCAACAGATTCTGATCAACATAATCAAGAATGCGATCGAGGCCACTCCGGACCAAGGCGATCTCTTCATGGAAACATGGACGGATGAGTTACGTGCATTCGTGAGGATAAGCGACAGCGGCCCCGGGATACCCGACGAGGCCATGGAACATCTGTTCGAGCCCTTCTACAGCACCAAGGAGAGGGGCACCGGGCTTGGCCTGTGCATAAGCCAGAGGATAATCGACGAGCACGGCGGAAAGATAAGGGTGGAAAGACCCGACCGTGGCGGAACTTCATTCGTGATAGAGCTGCCTCTGAGAGGTAAAAATGGCAAAGATACTGGTAATTGACGATCAGGACACCATACGGCATTTCATATCCAAGGCGATCGAGGCCGAGGGCCACATTGTCTCTTCAGCCCCGTCGGGCGAGAGAGGCCTCGAGGCGATGGCGGCCGACCAGCCCGATGCTGTGATCCTGGACCTGAAACTTCCCGGCATGAACGGCATGGAGGTGCTCAAGAAGATCAAGGAAGCGTCCAAGGAGATGACGGTGATAATGATCACCGCCTATGGAGAGGTGTCATCCGCGGTCAAGGCGATCAAGGCCGGCGCCTATGACTACATCCTGAAGCCGGTCAACATCGACCATCTGATACTGAGCCTCAACAGGGCCCTGGAATCAAGAAAGCTCAGGAGCGAGCTCTCGCACTGGCGCCAGAAGCAGCTTCTCAGATTCGACTTCGACTTCGTGGTCGGCAGCAGCTCCGTGATGCAGAACCTGATGACCACGGTCGAGAACCTGGCCAAGAGCGACACGACCACCGTGTTGATTGAAGGAGAGAGCGGGACCGGCAAGGAGCTGATCGCAAACATGGTCCACAAGCTCAGCCCGCGCAGAGACGAGCCCTTCATGGAGATCAACTGCGCCTCGCTTCCGGAGCATCTCCTTGAGAGCGAACTCTTCGGCCACGAGAAGGGCGCCTTCACTGATGCCAAGACCCAGAAGCGCGGGCTCTTTGAACTCGCCGACGGCGGCACGGTTTTCCTTGACGAGCTCGGGGAGATGAGCCTGACCATCCAGGTCAAGCTCCTGCGTGTGATGGAGCGCATGATGTTCAAGCGCGTTGGCGGGACCACCGACATAAAGGTCAGCCTCAGGATAGTCTCAGCCACCAACAGGGACCTCGCCCAGGCTGTGCGCGATGGCTCCTTCAGGGAGGACCTCTACTACAGGCTCAAGGTCGTGCCTCTGAGGCTTCCGCCTCTGAGGGAGCGCAGGGAAGACATCGAGATTCTCGCCAAGCATTTTCTCAACCAGTTCAACGGAACCTTCGGCAAGGACTTCCAGGGTTTCTCGCCCCAGGCGCTGAAGATGATGGCCGGCTATGCCTGGCCGGGCAATGTCAGGGAACTGAAGAATGTGATCGAACGCGCGGTTCTGCTTTTCGATGGCTCGGAGATACAACCCGACCACCTCTCCCTGGGCGAGCTGGCCGCTTCAGGCAGCCACGAGATCCTGAAACCCGTCGAGGAGATCATGGTGGAGGGGATACCGGACAACGGTGTTGATTTCGACGAGATCATATGCAATATTGAGAGGGAACTGGTGGAGAGAGCTCTCCAGCAGAGCGACTACAATCAGAGTCTGGCTGCGCGGCTGCTCGGCATCAAGCGGGACAAGCTGCGCTACAAGGTGAAAGGACTTGGACTTGCTGTCGGTGCCGGTGAAGAGAGGGAATCACCGTAGGTACCTCGCACTGATAGCTCTCGCAGTCGTACTGTCCTGCGGCTACACCGCCGGCTCACTGCTTCCCAAACATATCAAGAAAATCTACATCCCCACCTTTGAGAATGAGACCACCCGCTACGGTATAGAGCAGGAGCTCACCGCCCGCGTGGCCGAGGCCTTCACCGCCGACAACCGGCTTCTGGTGGTCGGCGAGAGCGAGGCCGACGCGCTACTGCGCGGAGTGATCGTGGAATACGCCAAGGGCGCCCTGACCTTTGACCGGGCCCAGACGGTGGACGAGTTCAAGGTGGAGATAGTGGTATCCGTCGAGTTCGAGGACCTGCGGGAGGGTAAGGTGCTCTGGAAGGAGCCCGAGTTCAGGGCCTGGGAATCCTATTCGGACACCGGGGACGGACCCGGTGAGGACGATGCCGTGGAGGCGGCCATAAACACCCTGGCCGTCGACATGCTCTCAAGAACCATGGAAGGATGGTAGATGGATAAGCCTGATGTTTTGATACTCGGAGCCGGACCGGCGGGACTTTCCGCCGCGATTTACACGGCCAGAAGCGGCCTGGCCACAGTGATCTATGAAAAGGGGCTTCCCGGAGGGCTCGCCAACACCACTGACGTGATCGCCAACTACCCGGGCTTTCCCGAAGACATATCCGGCATGGAGCTGGGCGAGCGCATGCGTAAGCAGGCCGAGAGGTTCGGAGCCGTGATAGTCAGCTCCGGGGTCAACCGGCTCTGGAGC
>JASFOL010000319.1:0-3100 GCA_050116545.1 bacterium
CCAGTCGCCGACCACCAGGCAGGTGGTGTCGTCCACGTCGAAGAGCTTGGGCTTGTGGAGATGACCCAGGACCACGTAGTCATAACCCTTCTCAGCCCGGCCTCGCACGAAATCATCCAGATCGGGATCGGCATGGTTCTGGGAACTGCGGCGCCGGCTCATCCTCGAGAAGAGCTGGGCCAGGCCGATCCCCACGTCCGGGTGCAGCAGCCGGAACGCCGCCGAGGTCACAGGACTATGGAGCACCCCTTTGAGGACCCGGTAGCCCAGGTCTCCGGTGGTGGCGATCCCATCGCCATGGGATATGAAGAACCTCTTTCCTTCTATAGTGGTATCCACCAGGTCGCGGTGGATGGCCAATCCGACGTCATTCTTGAGGAAATCGCCCAGCCAGTGGTCATGATTTCCGGCTATATAGGTCACTTCACAGCCATTTTCCACCATGGCCTTGAACCGGGCCAGCAGCCTGAAGGGCTCCCTGGGCACCACAGACCGGTATTCGAACCAGAAATCCAGCAGATCTCCCACTATATACAAGGAAGCCCGCCGGCTCTCCACGTGGCCCAGGAAGTCCATGAGCAGGGGAACAGAGGCTTTTTCGCCTTCCGGGTAGGCCCCAAGATGAAGGTCTGACAGGAAATACGCCGGTCCGACGTCTTTTTTCACTTCCAGTGCAACCCCCCGCCTGGGTCAAGCGTCCAATTTAGGTGAACCCAATATACCAGAATCCAAATTCCAAAGCAAGAAAACAGTTGACAGTAAGGGGAGCCTTGGATACAATGCGTCCTGATCCTGTGAGGTGGATGGGGGAGTATCCCTCGAATACACCGTCTTATCTGGGATTCGTCACCTTCAGACGGTGGAACTTTTCTGTTGGATCCAAGTTTAACCTCAAGGAAGACAGAGCAGGTATGCATCGATCAGGAAAGGGGAGGAGACTACCTTGAAGATCAGAGTTTCAACAACGGTAGCAGTGGCAGTGGGCCTGGTCTTCTTGCTCGGATGTGAGTGGGCCGGGACACGCGCGGAGGACGGATCCCAGACCGCCCAGACGCCCGCAGTGGTTGCTCAGAGTATGGCTCCTGTCAAGGGAAGGATCGAATCCAGTCCCTTCGTGGCGGTCGCCGAGCGCGTGATGCCGGCGGTCGTGAGCATCGATACAAAGAAGACGGTGGACTCAGGTTCGCAATTTGACATGAACGAACCCTTCGGACGCCTCTTCAGGGACTTGATGCCGGACTTCCAGCGGCGCGAGTATGAGGTGCCCGGATATGCCTCGGGCTTTATCTTCACTCGCGACGGCTATGTGGTGACAAATAATCACGTGGTCCAGGACGCCGAGGAGATAACGGTAAGGCTGCTCAATGAGACCGAGTATGACGCTTCCGTGGTCGGGACCGATCCCAATACAGATATCGCGATCTTGAGAATCGAGGACGATGGGAATCTTCCCTTCGTCAATCTCGGGGATTCAGACGATATCCGGATCGGCGACTGGGCCATAGCGATCGGCAATCCCTTCGGCAGGTTGGAGGGAACCGTGACGGTCGGTGTGATAAGCGCCAAGGGGCGCTCGGCCCTGAGCATTCAGGGCGGCACCCCCGCGCTTCAGGACTTCATACAGACGGACGCATCGATCAATTTCGGAAACTCCGGCGGCCCGCTGGTGAATATCGACGGCGAGGCGATCGGAATGAACACGGCGATAAACCCCCTGGGGCAGGGAATCGGGTTCGCGATCCCCATTAACATGGTTAAGCATGTTGCCGACGAGATCATTGCTCACGGCAAGGTGTCCTGGGGATATCTCGGGATCCTTCCTCAGGAGATTGATAAAGACATGGCGGCGGCCCTGGGCGTCGAGGCCAAGACCGGAATCCTGGTCGGCTCGGTGGTCGAGGACTCCCCCGCGGATGAGGCCGGAATGGAAACCGGCGACATCATCATCGATTTCGACGGCGGCAAGGTGAGCGGAGACGTGGACCAGTTCCGCCTGATGGTGGCGAATGCAGGGACCGGCAAGGACGTCAAGGTTGTGGTCGTCAGGGATGGGGACCGCAAGGACCTCAAGGTCAAGCTGGGCGAGCGCCCCACCCAGATGGCCCAGGCGGGTGCACCCCGCCAGAGCCAGCAGGAATGGCTGGGCTTGAGGGTGGACGATGTTACCGGTCGGGAAGGCGAGAGGTTTTCACCGCCCGACCTGAAAGAGGGTGTGGTGATTACGGGTGTTGAGGAGGGCAGTCCCGCTGAGGATGCTGGCCTCAGGGCTGGAGATTTGATAGAGGAGGTGAATGGGGAGGACATAGACAGCCTCAGTGATTTCACCAAAGTGAGGGACAACTTTAAGGATGGGGGCGATAAGCCGGTGCTCCTCCTGGTCAGAAGGGAAGGGACTACCCGGTATGTCGCGGTGAAGCCCGGGAAGGACTAGCAGTGTCCGGATTCCCGGCGAGGATGTGGGGTGAGGATGATGACAGGAAGCGAGAGAGGATTCGTGGAAGAAGAAAAATCACTCGCGCTCTATCTCAGGGAGATAAGCGACGAGCCGTTACTAAAGCCGGAGCAGGAAGCCGACCTGGCCAGGCGCATCAGGGACGGGCAGCATGAAGCGCTGGAGCACCTGGTAAAGGCTAACCTCCGGTTTGTAGTGAGCGTGGCGCGCCAGTACAGAAACAGAGGACTGAGCCTGAGCGATCTCATCAGTGAGGGCAATGCCGGCCTCGTGAGGGCGGCCAAGACCTTCGATGAGAAGAAGGGTTGCAAGTTCATTTCCTATGCGATCTGGTGGATCAGGCAGCGGATATTGCAGGCAATAGCCGAGCAGTCGAGAATCGTGAGGCTCCCCTTGAACCGTGCGGGGACCTTGAGCCGGATCGGCAAGACCTCGGGTGAGCTGGGCCATGAACTCGGCCGGGAGCCCACCGCAGGCGAGATCGCCGATCACCTTGACCTGAGCGAGAAAGAGGTGACGGACACCCTTAAGGTCTCCATACCTCATCTCTCGATCGATGCGCCGACGTCCGATGATGACGATGGGTCGCTCCGGGAGGTCATTCCGGATAAGGACGCTCCGTCACCGGACTCCGACGTGATCTCAAGA
>JASFOL010000320.1:0-3085 GCA_050116545.1 bacterium
CGGTTTCCTTGAGCAGATCGGCCAGTACAATCCCATATCCACGCCTCATGAGTTCAAGGTGGATGAGGAGAAAGTATTTGAATGGCTGAAGAGAGGTGCCCAGCTATCTGATGGGGTCAGGGACCTCTTGAAGAAGCATGGAACCCTGCGCAAATGGGATGCCGTGAGGAGAGGGCTGCCCATACCTCCGGAACCTGAGAAGGTGATAGAGGTACAGGTTAAAGAAGAGAAGCCTGTCGAAGAGCCGGCTGAAGAGGCCAAGGCTCCGGAGAAGACCGAGACTCCTGAGGTCACCGAGCAGCCTGAGAAGGTGGAGGCGGCCGAGAAGGTTGAGACGCCGGAGCCGGAGAAGGCCGAGGCGGCCGAGACTCCTGAGGCCTCTGAGGCAGCCGAGCCGCCCGAGGCATCTGAGGCTACCGAGCCGCCTGAGGCGACGACGAAACCCGAAGGTACGAGTACACCCTAAACTCTGTCCGACACTGCTATGTGGTACGCATGTCGACGCCTGGTATGCATGTCGACACGGGCAACGGAAGCCCGGTTCTCGCATCAGAGGGGAGCGAAGCATGAAAGAGCTCATCGAGTACATCGCCAGGGCGCTGGTGGATAATCCGGACGATGTCAGGGTTCAGGAAGTCGAAGGCGAAAAGACAACCGTCTACGAGCTCAGGGTCGGAGACGGCGACCTGGGCAAGGTGATCGGCAAGCGCGGCCGAACGGCCCGTTCGATCAGGACCCTGCTGAATGCCGCGGCCACCAAGGCCGGGAAGCGGGCCGTCCTGGAGATCCTTGAGTGAGCGAGGATCCGGACTTCGTACTGATCGGGTTCCTGCGGCGGGCTCACGGAGTCAGAGGAGAGATCTCCGCCGAGCAGGTCTCGGATGTTCCCGGCAGGTTCCATGAGCTTGAGTATGTGCTGGTGAGGAAGGGGGGCCGGATAAGGGAATTCGCCGTGGAATCGGTGAGGACCAAGTCCAGGCTTTTCCTTCTCAAGCTGGAAGGCATAGACGATAGAGACGCGGCCCGGAATCTGACCGGCGCCGATATCGGGGTCAGGAAAGAGGACGTCCACCCGGTCCCTGAGGATACCTTCTATCAGTTCGATCTGGTGGGTTGCATGGTGGTCGCCGAGAGCGGCAGGGAGATCGGGAAGGTGGAGGATGTCCTCAAGATGCCGGCCAATGATGTTCTGGTGGTGCGCTCGGGGGAGCGCGAGGTGCTCCTGCCGGTGGTAAAGGCCGTCGTCAAAGAGGTGGACCCCGAGGCCGGGCGCATCGTGATAGTGGAGATGGAGGGCCTCCTGGATTAGGCGTCCTGGATCAGGACGGCCTGCCGAATCGGAATGGTCTTCCGGACCGGGGAGGCCTTTAAGGGTAGCAAGATGAAGTTCAGCATTCTCACACTTTTCCCGGACATGTTCCGGGGTCCTTTCGACGAGAGCATGATCAAGTCGGCAAGGGAAAACGGGATCGTGGACATCGCACTCGTGGACATCCGCGACTTCGCCGCCGACCGCCACAGGACCGCCGATGATTACCCTTTCGGCGGGGGAGAAGGGATGATAATGAAGGCCGAGCCCGTGTTTCTGGCCGCCGAATCGGTGCTCGAGGGCCGAAAGGCCGGGACTGCGGAAGGCGAGGTCCCCGTGGTCCTCATATCTCCCCAGGGACGGAAGCTGGACCAGGCGCTTGCCCGGGAGCTTTCGGGCCTCGATGAGATAATCCTGATCTGCGGCCATTATAAGGGAGTTGACGAGCGCGTCAGAGAGCATCTGGCCACAGATGAGATCTCAATCGGGGATTTCATAGTGACCGGAGGCGAGCTGGGTGCTATTATAATAGTCGATGCTGTAACAAGGCTCTTGCCGGGTGTGCTGGGTGACCTCACCTCGGCCGAGACCGATACCTTTTATGATGGACTTCTGGAGTACGGCCAGTACACCAGGCCCCGGGACTTCAGGGGGCATGAGGTGCCTGAGGTATTGCTGGGTGGAAACCACCAGGCGATACGCGACTGGAGAAGGAGAGACGCCTTGAGGAAGACACGGGCCCGCAGGCCCGATCTTCTGAAGAAGGCCCGGCTGGGAGATGAGGACTTGAAGATCCTCGCCGAGCTGGAGGCGGAGGAAAACCGAAACTGACAATCCAGACAAGTGGAGGATGAAGATGGATCTGGTAGGTGGCGTTGAGAAGGGATATGAGAATAATGAGTTCCCTGAATTCAGGCCGGGCGACACCGTGAAGGTGCATATCAGGGTGGTGGAAGGCCAGAAAGAAAGAATCCAGATATTCCAGGGCACCATTATCAAGATGAGGGGAACGGGTACGGGAAAGACTTTCACCGTGAGGAAGCTCAGCGGCGGTCTGGGAGTGGAGAGGGTATTTCCCTATCACTCGCCTTCGATTACCAAGGTGGAAGTGGTCAAAAGAGGTAAGGTAAGGCGTGCGAAGCTCTACTATCTCAGGGATAGAAAGGGCAAGGCGGCCCAGGTCAAAACCAAATAGCCGGCTTACACATATCTCCGAACACCCGGACAGGAGATTCGCGCCCCGCGAGTTCTCATCCGGGCTGATAGCGGGCGTCGACGAGGCGGGACGCGGCCCTCTGGCCGGTCCCGTGGTCGCATCCGCCGTGATCCTCTCTCCCGATCGCATCCCGCCGGGCATCAAGGACTCCAAGCAGCTTGGCCCTGCCCGGAGGGAGAGGCTCTACCTGGAGATAATGAACGAGGCCCTCGCCGTGGGGACCGGCGTGGTCTCGGCGCCCGCCATTGATCTTATGAACATCCTCGAGGCGACGATGCTCGCCATGGCCGAGGCCGTGAGCTCGCTTGCGGAGCGGCCCGGCTTCGTTCTCGTGGACGGCACCGGTTTGCCCGACATCCAGGTGCCGGCCGCCAGCGTGATCGGGGGAGACAGCAAATGCATCTCAATCGCGGCGGCTTCGATTGTGGCCAAGGTCACGCGTGACAGATTCATGGAACGGATGGACGCCTTCTATCCCCGCTACAGATTCCACGTCCACAAGGGCTATGGGACCCGCGGACATATCGATGCCATCCGGCGCTACGGCCCCACACGGCTGC
>JASFOL010000321.1:0-3082 GCA_050116545.1 bacterium
GGATCAGATCAAGATCCTCCGAGGTGAAAGCATCGATCTCGTCACTCTCAAGATTGATCACACCGACGATCTTCTCCCCGAGCAGAAGAGGCACCACGATCTCCGATTTGGTCGAAGGCCTGGCGCTGAGGTAGCGTGAGTCCTTGCTGACATCGCCGATGATCACCGGCTCCACGTGATTGGCCACCCATCCCACCACACCCTGCCCGAACTTGAGTTTTACCCAGTCCTCCATCTCGGGAGCATAGCCGCGCGCCGTGAGCCTCATGATCTCCATGCTGCCGGGATCGACGAGGAAGACACCGCCGGCATCATACTCCACCACTTCCTTGAGGCACTGGAGAATCAGGCCCATCACCTCTTCGGTGTCCAGCGAGGAGCTTATCCGCGCCCCCACCTCGTAGAGGAGGTCCTTCTCCAACTTCTCCCTGGTGAGCCTCCCGTGAAGCCTGGCATTGTCGAGAGCTATCGCCACCTGGTCTGACAGGGCCGAGAGCATCTCGGCATCCCGCTGCGTGAACTCGCCGCTACGCTTGTTCACGGCCTCAAGGGCGCCGATTATCTCGGAGCCCCTCATCAGGGGCACGGCCAGCGCGCTTCGCTTCTCGAATGGAATTGCCTGATCGATCGCATCGGTATATGACAGGATCTCGTCCCTGTCATTGAGGACAATTGGCTTGCCCGTGCGCACCGCCTGCCCCATGATTCCGCGCTTCTTGTCCACGGTGAGCCGCGCGATCTCGGGTCCGGTCCTGCCAAGCGCGAGCAGCACCCCTATCTTCTCGCCCTTCTCGCCCAGGCGGCCCAGCGAGCATACCTCGCAGTCGACAGCAGAGGTTATGAGATCGTATACGAGACAGACCAGTGAGTTCACATTGAGCGTTGAGTTGAGGACCTTGCTCGCCTCGACCAGGAACTCCAGGGACTTCTCATTCATTGGCTGTGTAATCCTCCCATTGGCATCCATGCAAGGGGATCCCCGGTGATTCCCGAGCGCCCCTGTTGCCAGGGGTGGAGCCTATGTATAATGAAGCCCGCCCGCGGGTTTGTCAACGCCGGGGGAGCCAATGCATGGATGCGGCCAATTAGGCCTTTATCGGCACCGTGCTTTCAAGTAATATCCGTCTGTGTGCCGAATGGCACGGACATTGTCTATTCCAAGTGGCCCGATCAGTGTCTATTCCAATGGAGGTGGGAATCATGTGTCCGGATGAAATAGGACGCGGGAGACCAGAGAAGTGCCCCGATTCCCCGGCCGAGTGCACGCCGGAGCAGATCAGGGAATGCCACGGAGATGAACAAGGGCATCCCTGCTGCGAAAAGCCGGGGGAGTAGAAATTGAAAATCCAGATCCTGGGAATTGCCTGCCCCGAATGCGATCTCGTGGTTGAGAGGGTTGCCGAGGCTCTCAGAGCACTGGGTACCGACGCTGAGATCGAGCGAATCGAAGACCCCGGCGCCGTCAAGAGCATGGGAGTCTATGTGACCCCTGCCGTAATTGTCGACGGCGTTGTCAAGGTGACCGGCAAGGTCCCCACCGTGGACCAGATCAAGAAGTACCTTTCCGGGTAGCGCCTCGTTATCTCCGCCCCGGGAGATCCCCACAAATCGCTTGACAATATGGCAATATGGGCATATTGTAATGGTTAGAGGTGAATTCTATGACCAGGAAGAACGAGACCTATAAGCAGCAGGCCAGGGTCCTGAGGGCGCTGGCCAACGAGACCAGGCTGATGCTGATCGACCGCCTGAGCAAGGGGGAATGCCAGGTGGGCGAGCTGGTGCGGCTGGCAGGCGTGGATCAATCCACAGTCTCCAAGCACCTGGCGGTCTTGAGGAATGTCGGCGTGGTGGACGATGACCGGAGGGGAAACGCGGTCTTCTACAGACTCCTTACCCCGTGCGTCATGGATTTCTTCGCGTGCAGCTTGAAGGTCTTGAGAAGCCGAGGCTGACGGAGGAAATGCCCACGGCTGACCCCGGTTGCCGCGAGAGATAACCGCGGTTGCAGAAAAAGACGATCGCTGCTGCCGGACGAGATAACCGCTGCTGACCGGGCCGCCGAATGCGCCGGAGGACAGGAAATGCCCAAAGCAAAGCAACTGACGCCCCTGATTTTGATGGTCGGGGTATTCGCCGCCTTCTACTACCTTCCATTTGACAGGTTCGCGCTTCCCGGCTTCCTGGCTGAGGCCCTGGGGCTTGCCCAGTGGTATGCGCGGGAGCATGTGATCCTCTGCCTTGTCCCGGCCTTCTTCATAGCCGGGGCCATCTCCTGTTTCGTCTCACAGGCATCGGTGCTGAAATACCTTGGGCCCAGAGCCAACAAAGTGCTGGCCTATGGCGTGGCGTCGGTATCGGGCTCGGTGCTCGCCGTCTGCTCATGCACGGTTCTACCACTGTTCGCGGGAATCTACAAGCGCGGAGCCGGCCTTGGCCCGGCGGCCGCATTCCTTTACTCCGGACCGGCCATCAATGTGCTCGCCATCGTGCTGACGGCCAAGGTACTGGGCCCGCAGCTCGGGGTGGCAAGGGCCGTGGGGGCCGTGGTCTTCAGCATCATAGTCGGCCTGATGATGCACCTGGTCTTCCGTAGAGAAGAGATCAGGAAAGCCGATGCAGCCGTGTTGCCCGAGGACGACGGGTCACGCCCGCTCTGGAAGACGGTGGTCTACTTCGCGTGCATGGTCGCCATTCTGGTCTTCGCCAACTGGAGCCGCCCCCAGACCGGCGGCGGCCTCTGGGAGAGCATTTACTCGGCCAAGTGGATCATCACCGGCCTGGTCTCCCTGGTCCTGGGAGCCATCCTGGTCTTCTGGTTCGGGCTCAAGGGCCGCTATGTGATCGCAGCCGGTATCCCTGTGGCAATTCTGGCCCTGGTATTCGCCGGCCGGCCCCTGCTGCCTTTCACGGCCGCCATCATCGGGCTGGCGCTCATACTCAGTCGTTCCGACGGCGAGACCCGCCAGTGGCTCGATTCCACCTGGGGTTTCGCCAGGCAGATGCTGCCCCTGCTCTTTATAGGAGTGCTGATCGCGGGCGCCCTGCTGGGCAGGCCCGGAGGTGAGGGGCTGATTCCACC
>JASFOL010000322.1:0-3079 GCA_050116545.1 bacterium
CGATTATGATCGCGAATATCTTCTCCTTGAGGATGAAGTTCTTGAACGAGAAGGCATAGGCGGCGAGCGATCCGAAGAAGGTGGCGAACAGGGCGGCGCTCACGGCGACGATGGTGCTGTTGAGGAAATACTTCATGAAGCCGAACTCGGTGAAGACCCGCTTGAAGTTCTCGAGTGTCGGCGGGTGAGGCAGGATCTCGGAGTTAAACTCGGTGCCCGGCACCTTGAAGGCGGTCAGGATCATCCACGCGAACGGGAAGAGCACCACAATGGCGGCAATGGAGATCGCGGCGTAAAGCATCACCGACTTGATCGCCGCAACCGCTTTTCCCTCTTGCGTCATCCCCGCCTCACATTTCGGTTTGTCATCTCTGATCCGCGTGCCATCAATAGTCCGCCTTCGGCCTCAGGATCCTCAGGTTCACAAGGGACACAGCCACCGCTATCGCCAGCAGGGCATATGACATGGCGGCCGCATAGCCGAGCCTCAGTTTCACATAGAAAGTGTCGAACAAATAGTAGCCGGCCACCCAGGTTGCCTGGTAGGTGTCCTCCCCCACCTGGACGCTGGGCCCTCCGGCGGTCATCGCATAGACCTCGACAAAGGAATTCAAGGCCGCCACCACGCCGACTATCACCATGAAGAGAGTGACAGGCCGGAGCAGAGGAAGCGTTATCCTGGTCAGCTTCTGCCAGCCGCTGGCGCCGTCAACCTCGGCCGCCTCGTATATCGACTGCGGGATATTCTGGAGCGCGGCGAGATAGAGAATCATGCCGAACCCCGCCCCCTTCAAGACATTGACAATCACCACCGCGGGCATAGCGGTCTCGGGACGCCCCAGGAATCCCGTCTCCGAGAAGAAGTCTATGCCGAAGACCTCGAAGAAGCGGGTGAGGATTCCGAAGTGGGGGCTGTAGATATAGGTCCAGACTATTCCCACCACGAAGAGATCGAGCACATAGGGCAGGAAAAAGGCGGTCCGGAAAAGATTGTGGAGCCTGAGCTTGTTGTTGAGGAGCACCGCCAGCAGCAGCGATGCGGCTATCCCCAGTGGCACGATCAGGGCCGCGTAGTAGAGCGTCATCAGAAGCGACCAGCCGAAGGTCCGGTCATTGAAAAGCTCTATGAAGTTCTGGAAGCCCACGAAGGTCAGATTATCGAACACATTGACAAGCGCGGTGACCTTGTTGAGGCTCAAGAAGAAGGAGTAGAAGAGCGGATAGGCCAGGAAGACCGCGAAGACGATGAGAAACGGCGAGAGGAAGGCCAGCGCCGTCAGGTTTTCGCCGAGGCGGGACCTCCTCATGGGCCTACCTACTCGACAGTCAGGAGCGAGTTATTGCCGCCGAACGGATCCGCAACGCTCTCAGGATTGTCGGGATCCTCCATCCAGGTGCCGTCGACCACGAACTTGTATTCGTACTGGCCCGGTGCCAGCGAGAGCGTGATCCTCCAGATACCGTCATCTCCCTTGGTCATGGCATCCGCGTCCGCCGCCCAGTCATTGAACTCGCCTGATATGTAGACCTTCTTTGCGAACGGGGCATCAAGCTCGACGGTGACCTCCACCGGCTTGGCGTCCTTTGCGCCCGCCGCCTTGCGCGTCAGCTGGCCGGGAAGCACCGTCCCGGTCACAATGGTAGGGACATAGGCGATATTCTCGGGCACTATTATGAGCGAGTTCTCGATCCCCCCCTCAAAGCCCGTATTGGGATTGCTGGGGTCCAATTCCCAGCGGACGGCATTGTCGATGACGAACTTGTACTGGTACCTTCCGGGGGGAAGAGGCATCACGATGGTCCAGACCCCGTCGCCGTCGTCGTCGGACATGGGATCGATGGTGGGATCATAACGCCCGCCGCCCTGGGTCCCTCCCCAGTTATTGAAATTGCCGGCCAGGGTCACCATCCTGGCGGCGGGAGAGTCATAGCGGAATAGAATGCCGCCCTCCACTTCCTCGGGAGGAGGAAGCCTGGTCTTCACACTGCCGGATATCGTTGACATGGTTGAACAGCCGAGCACCGTCAACGCAAGAATCGCCGCCAGGACCATCAGAACAAGATGCTTTCTCATCACCAACACCCCCACTAAAAGGCTATCACACCCATCAGAGTGAACATGCGGGTGTCATCCATATCCGCCTCGGCGCCGACCAGCGTGGTCGTGGGATCCATCCAGGTCCTGCTGGTGAGCCAGCGTTCACGGCCGATCTCCCAGCCCTCGACCGGAGTGTCGCGATAGTAGATCGGGTTGACGCCATAACCGAAGCGCAGCTCCACAAGGTCCATGGGGCTCCAGACGAACGCGAAGTGCGGGTTCCAGAAAGCCTCGCTCTTGTTGGAGTCGTTCTCGGTCCAGTCATATCCGGCCCATCGCACATTGTAGTAGATGCTCCAGTCATGTCCGATCTCGAAGTCGCCTTTGACGATAATCTCGTCGCGGTCATACTCCGAGGGCATCCTCTGGTGCAGATTGTCCCTGGTCGCCTCATAGAGCACCTTGTAGGTGAAGCGCTTATTCCAGACATCACCGGCAATCCAGGGAAGGATCCTCATCGGCTTGAGCCTGGCATCTTCCAGGGGGCCGCTCTTGTAGCTGTACTCCACCTGGCCCAGGTCCATCTCCAGGCCTATGTCGAACCCCAGGGCCGACCCTGAATAGCGTATCTCGCCGACACCGCCCTTGTACTCGGGAAGCGCATAATGCTCATAGATATCGAAGACCTCTATGTTCATCACATTCGTATAGACACTCTTGTAAAGCGTCTGGGCCGCCAGTGATGGACCATAGTTTTGCATCAGCGGCGTGTCGGGATCCTCAAACGGAAGCCCGTGATAGGTCACATATACCTCGCCGGGATCCATCGCGTCCATCATCCTGCCCTCATAGGCCAGCCCGATAGTGTGGGGGCCCACGGTGTAGTCGCCGCCCACTCTGTAGCGGTTGCCCTTGGTATCACCCACCGGAACGTCGATCTTGCCGTCAACGAAGACATCGCCCTGCTTGCGAACCTGGTTTCCGGCGTCCCAACCGGCGTCATACCAGGTCCAGGCATACTCGCCGTAAAGAGAGTAGCTG
>JASFOL010000323.1:0-3076 GCA_050116545.1 bacterium
AGCTGTATCAGGATGAGCGGCCCTGAGGCCCTCTCCGTATGCGACAATATCTTCAAGGGTAGACACACACCATCCACCGCCCGCGACCGGTCCGTTCTTTTTGGAGACATCATCGATGGCCGGGGCCATGCCATCGACCAGGTTCTCATCACCATTATGCGGGGACCGGGATCTCTGACGGGCGAAGATGTTGTTGAAATCACATGCCATGGAGGGTATATTGCTCCCGCACTGGTGCTTCGCAGGCTCCTTGAGACGGGCGTCAGAGCCGCAGAGCCGGGTGAGTTCACGAGGCGGGCCTTCCTGAATGGAAAGATGGACCTTGCCCAGGCCGAAGCCGTGTGCGAGGTGGTGCGCTCGTGCAGCGAGAAAGCCCACAAGGTTGCGCTGAGACAGCTCAAGGGAGAGCTTTCGGGAAGGCTTGAGAGTATAGAGATGGTCCTCTTCGATGCCTTGACTCTTCTGGAGGCCAGTATCGACTTTCCGGACGAGGATATTGAGAGTCTTGAATTGGACAGGATTGAAAACGGCTTGGGGCGGGCCTGCGAGGATCTGGGGGACCTGCTTGAGGCTCACCGGCGCGGCAGATACCTCAAGGAAGGCCTCGACATGGTGATAGTTGGCAAGCCCAATGTTGGAAAATCCAGCATATTCAACCGCCTTCTCGAGAAGAACCGCTCGATCGTGAGTGACCACCCGGGGACCACCCGGGACGTGGTTGATGGCCTGATCAGGGTGAACGGCTTTATGCTGCGGGTCCACGATACGGCCGGGATCCGCCGCGCAGGCAATCCCATTGAGAAAGAGGCCGTGAGAAGAACCCGGGAAGCGGTGGAGCAGGCAGATCTGGCCCTGGTGGTCATTGACTCCAGTGTTCCCCTTTCGGGAGAGGATCGGGAGATCCTGGCGGAAGCGGGGGCAGGGCCCTGCCTGGTGGCGATCAACAAGATGGACCTGCCGGCCAAGGCCGATATCACCGGGCTTGAAGCTGCCGGCAAGGGCATGGCGGAGAGCGGCGAGCCCCTTAAGATATCGGCTCTCGAGGGCTGGGGGTTCGACGATCTGCTTGAGAGTATGAAGCGCCTGGCCCATGCCAGGGTCGGCACCCTGAACTATGAGATAATAGTGAGTGAACGGCACGCCGCCGGCCTCAAGGCGGCCCTGGAGAGCCTTTCCAGAGCAAGGCAGGCGGCGGGCGACGGCATTTCCCCGGAGTTCATCGCTTCGGACTTAAGACACGCACTCGACTGCCTCGGAGAAATAACCGGCAGGCAGGTCAGCTCCCAGGTGCTGGACGAGATCTTTTCGAGGTTCTGCATAGGCAAGTAGCAAATGTTCCACGTGAAACATTAGACCAATGAACCATCCTAAGTCCTACGACATAATCGTTATCGGCGCCGGCCACGCAGGCTGCGAAGCGGCCCTTTCCACCGCCAGAATGGGCTGCAGCACTTCGCTCATCACCATGAATATCGAGAACGTGGCGCAGATGTCGTGCAACCCGGCGATAGGGGGACTTGCTAAGTCCCATCTAGTAAAAGAGATAGACGCACTTGGCGGCGAGATGGGACATGTTGCGGACCAAACGGCCCTTCAGATGCGGATGCTCAACAGAAGCCGCGGGCCGGCGGTCAGGGCCTTGAGGTCTCAGAACGACCGTCAGATGTACAATCTCTGCATGCGGGAAGTGGTTGAAAATCAAAGAGGTCTGGATCTGCGGCAGGGCAGGGTGGAAAGGCTGATGACCGAGGCCGGCCGGGTGGTCGGTGTTGTGACCGAGACCGGCTACATAATCCGGGCCGAAGCCGTGATCATAGCCACGGGCACCTTCCTCGGGGGCACGATCCACGTGGGCCTCACCAGTTATCCAGGAGGCAGGAACGGGGAGTGCTCGAGCCAGGGCCTCGCGGAAGACCTCCGGGACCTGGGATTCGAAATCGGGCGCCTCAAGACTGGCACTTCTCCCCGTATCGATGGTAAAACCATAGAGTTCGAAGGTTTGCGCCCCGAATTTGGAGAGGAGGATATCGAGCCTTTCTCGCACAGAACCCGGTGTGCCGCAGCGTCACGCATGGCATGTTATCTGACCCGCACAAATGAGAGGACTCACGAGATCATCCGGTCCAGCCTGGACCGCTCCCCCCTCTACACTGGCAAGATAGATGGCGTGGGGCCGCGCTATTGTCCGTCAATCGAGGACAAGGTGATGCGTTTTCCGGATCGGACAAGCCATCAGGTCTTCCTGGAACCCGAAGGCGAGCACACCACGGAGTACTATCTGAGCGGCCTCGCGACAAGTCTGCCGGAAGATATTCAATTCAGGATAGTTAGAACGATTCCGGGCCTTGAGAGGGCGCGGATCGCACGGCCGGGTTATGCGGTGGAATATGACTTTGTTCAGCCTACGGAGCTTCGCTCCACGCTCGAGACCAAGCGGCTCAAGGGGCTCTATCTCGCCGGCCAGATCAATGGGACCAGCGGCTATGAAGAAGCCGCGGCGCAGGGCCTGATGGCCGGAGTGAACGCAGCACTTGCTGTGAGCGGCCGCGAGGAACTGGTTCTCGGGCGCGACGAGGCCTATATCGGGGTGCTGGTCGATGACCTCGTGACGCGGGGGACGCGGGAGCCCTACCGGATGTTCACCTCGAGGGCCGAATACAGACTGATATTGCGTCAAGACAATGCAGATGAACGACTTATGCCATATGGGCATCAACTTGGACTTGTCACGGACACGGCTCTTGCCGAGATGGAAGAACGCAAGAGAGGACTCGAGGCACTGAGAGAGCGCCTCCGCCGCACACGGATCAAGGAAGGCCTGGACTCGATCAGTCTCGAGCAGGCCCTCAGGCGCCCCGGCACCGGCTGGGAGGATCTTGCCGGCACCGCCTCCTGGCTTGCTGACTATGGCAGGCGCCTGCTAAGCCGCGCCGAAACCGAGATCAAGTACGAGGGATATATCCAGAGGGAGCAAGCCAGGGCCCGGGACCTGGGCCGGAAGGGGCGCAAGGTGATACCTCCCGACATGGACTATGCCGACGTGGCGGGCCTCTCCCTGGAGGCAAGAGAGAAGCTC
>JASFOL010000324.1:0-3050 GCA_050116545.1 bacterium
AGCCTTCCTCCCACTCTCACTGCCTGGGGCGGGCTCTGGAAGGTGAGCCTGCCGATCACAAGGCCGATCACCTCACCGTCGGTGTTGACCACCGCCCCGCCGATGTCGCCGGGGTTTATGGCAACCGAGAGGCCGAACATCGATCCTGTTCCCTCCTCCTGCCCGCCGGAGGCTATATTGCTGACCATCCCCAAAGACACAGAGGGAAGCGAACCGAAGGCGTTTCCAAGCACCAGTATCACCGAACCGGGAAGCAGCCTTGCCTCAGCGGCGAAGCGCGCGGGTTTGAGCTCGTCGGTATCGGCCCGCACGACCGCAAGGTCCGAGGCCGGATCGACCCCGACCACTGTCCCGGTGTAGTGTGAGCCGTCGCTGGTGCTTATGTCCACGCTGGTGGCATAGCCTATGACCGTGGCGGAGGTGAGAATCATGCCGCCCTCGTCATAGACCACACCGCATCCCACGCTCCTCGCCTGGGCCTGCAGGTCGGCATTCCCGGTCTCATCGGCCACCTTGACCTGGCCGGAGTGGGCCGTAACCGAGACGATGGACTCACTTACTCCATCGACCAGCCCGATCATCTCCTGCTCAAGGTCCTTGATGCCCCGGGCAGATCCGTCCGCCGCCGAAGCCATCAGGACCGCCAGGCCGATGGCCAATGCGCAGAGTCCTTTCATGCCGCACCTCACCTCAGTAGGTCCGCCCGGGAACCGATACGGTCCTGACGACCGGTCTGTAGGCATAGTCCTCGAACTCTTCCCCGGGATAAGCCGGACGGTCTCCGGTCACATAGTGCATGTACACGCTGTCGGAATCTGTCGCGGCCGGCTGGGGAACCTCGGTCATCGCGAAGGTCTGCACCGGGATGCCGTCCAGCACCTCGCCCGGCGCCGCCATCCGCTCTTCCATCCTCATGTCACTGCCCGGTCCCATCTGCTGGATCAAAAAGATGCTTCCAATCAGGGAGAACACGAACACCGCCGCCGCCGTCGCAAGCACCCGCCGGTTGCTCCTGATGAAGCCCGCCAGCGCTCCCAGCCAGAACATGCGCTTCCCGGCCTCCCAGGCGTCGATCTTCTCTGAGAGCCTCAAGGCGAAGTCCGCCCGCGGTTCTATGCGCTCGACCTCGCCAAGCGCTCCCATCACCCTTGCCGTCAGCCGATGTTCCTCGGCGCATTGCGGACAGGAAGTCAGATGCTGCCTCACAACATCCGCCTCCCCATCCGCGAGCTCGCCCCTGCAGTATGAGCCCAGAATCTCGATCACCTTACTGCATTTCATTAATTCACGCCTCCTGAGTCGTCTCTCCCGTAGTAAGGCCTGAGGATCTCCTTCACCCTCAGCCTTCCCCGGTTGATACGCGATTTCACCGTACCCTCCGGGAGGTCGAGAATCTCGCTGATTTCTTCATAGGTCAGTTCCTGGATGTCTCTGAGGACAAGCGGAGTCTTGAACTTCTCGGGTAACTTCTCCACCGCCTGCCTGACAAGGTCTCCAGCTTCCTTTCGTTCCATATCCAGGTCCGGTTGAGTCCTTTCATCACGGATGTCCACCCGGACCTTGCTTTCCTCGTCACGCTCGGCCATCCCCTCGAGCGAATAGGTCTTGAACTTGCGGCGCCTGAGTTCGTTCCTGCACAGGTTGAGCGCGATCGTATACAGCCAGGTCGAGAACTTGGATATCTGGCGGTACCTGGCGGCGCTCTTATACGCCCTCAGGAAAGTCTCCTGGGCCACGTCCTCAGCCAGCTCGCGGTCGCCCAGCACCTGGTACGCGACGTTCACCATCCTCGACGAATACCTCCTCACCAGCTCGTCGAACGCATTCCTGTCGCCCTGCCCCGCTTTGAGCATCAGCTGCTCATCGCTCTCGTCCCTGCCCCCGGGCCGATTTCCCGTTATCCGGGTCATATCACCTCTACTGGTAGTTTCTACCTCTGTGGCTCGCTAAAGTTCCCGTTTAGAGTGCAAAATCTAAAGAAAATCATACGCCTGTCTACTCATCGGATCTTCTTATTCTGTCAAATTCCAGATCCACCCCTATGGCGTCGGGAAGTACGGTTCCGGTTATCGAGCGCGGGAGCCGGTCGGGTCCGGGCTCCAATTCATCTATAGAGGCCTTGAAAGTGGTTCCGTCCGGGGCCTTAACTTCCCATGAATCAATGAAATAGCCCGTCTCATCCGGCTCCAACTTGATACTCAGGCCCCCGCATTCCACCCTTTCTGCCACCTGGCAGCCCTGGCTCTTCACCCAGAGCAAGAGCCCGTCTCCCCCGGCCAGGGCCGATAAAAGCGCCGCCCTCACCTCATTGTGGGAGCGCCCCATCCTTGCCAGATCGAATACCCCGATAGGAGTGCTCAAAGCAGATCGCTCCTCGGAACTCGTGAGCGTGCAGGTCCCCGCAAAGGGAATCATGAAATGCCTGACCTCCGCGTCCAGATTTATCACGAGGTTGGATGAGACCGACATGCTGAAAGGTATCTCAATGGCCTGATTGGCCCTCACGAATGTGGCGGTCCCGCTTGCAACCGTTCCTCCTGCCCTTGCGAGCCTTGACTCCACCTTCCTGAAGGCCCCAGCGCCTCCGGCCGTATTCGAAGCGCCCATCTGGCTGCATCCTGATGCCAGAGCCAGCCCGAGAAGACACAGGGCCGGCAGGCTGCGGGCTAACGCCTGACGTCTCTTCATGATCTCCCTCCGTGTCGGCCTTCAGCATATTTGGATATCGCGCGCCTTGCAATACAAAAAGTGGCAAATCGGTTGACTTAACGCAATTGAGCGGATACAATTCTCAGCCGATTTGGGGAGGTAACAAATGAGCACTGGTTTGGGTACCGGACTGGCAATTACCGTCCTCGGAATGGTCATCGTCTTCTGTTTCATCGCACTGCTCGCCCTCGCTATTCACTTCCTTTCACGGTTCAAGGGAGAGATGGTGGCGGGTGAAATTGTAGCCGGCCAGGCCGATGGACCTGGAGAACTTGTCGCCGTAGTCGGTGCGGCAATCCACGCACACAGAATGTCTTCAAGAAGCCTGGAAAGGAGAGGTG
>JASFOL010000325.1:0-3047 GCA_050116545.1 bacterium
ACCTGGATGCGCCGCCACCTCGCCATGAATCCTGATCGTCCGTTCTTTATGTGGTGGACTCCCGGGGCCGTTCATGGTCCCCATCATGTGGCCAAAGAATGGGCTGACAAGTACAAGGGCAAGTTCAGCGACGGCTGGGACGCCTACCAGGAGCGGGTATTCGAACGGCAGAAGAAGATGGGGTGGATCCCGGCCGATACCAAACGTGCGCCCCGCCCGGCGGGCATGCCTGCCTGGGAAGACGTGCCCGACGACGAGAAGCCTTTCCAGGCGCGCTTAATGGAGGTGTATGCCGGTTTCCTGGAGCATACGGACGCGCAGGTCGGAAGGCTGATCGAAGAGCTCGAGGCCCGGGGCATTCGCGACAACACGCTGATTTTCTACATATTCTCGGACAACGGCGCCTCGGCGGAGGGTGTCGATGGGAGCATCGCGGAGCTGAATTCCCAGAACGGCATCCCGAGCACGGTAGCCGAGCACATTGCGGTTGCAGAGGAGCTGGGTGGCCTTGATGCTATTGGTGGGCCCAGGATGGACAATATGTACAATTCCGCCTGGGCCTGGGCCGGCGACAGCCCCTTCCGCTACACCAAGCTGATCGCCGCCGACTGGGGCGGCACGCGCACCCCCATGGTGATCTCCTGGCCCAAGCGCATCAAGCCGGACGGGACCCCGCGGTCGCAGTTCACTCATGTAAACGACGTGGTACCAACCATTTACGAGATACTCGGCATCAATCCACCCAAAATTGTCGACGGTTTTGAGCAAGATCCTATCGACGGGGTCAGCTTCGCCTACACCTTCGACTCGCCCGACGCGCCCGAGCGTAAGGAGACCCAGTACTTCGACATAATGGGCAGCCGCGGCATATATCACGAAGGCTGGATGGCCAGCACTTTCGGGCCCCGGACACCGTGGGTGGCGGAGATGCCGGACCTCGCCAACTGGGATCCCATGCAGGATAAGTGGGAGCTGTTCGACACCCGCAGCGATTACTCCCTGATGAATGACCTTGCATCAAAGCACCCCGACAAGCTGGAAGAGCTGAAGACCCTCTTCATGCAGGAGGCCGAGGAGAACAAGGTCCTGCCCATTGGCGGCGCCCTCTACACCTTGCTCAATCCCCAGGAGATGAAGCGAAGTACAAACACAGAATGGACCTTGTTTGAAGGGATGACGCGTATCCCTGAACACCAGGGGCCCAATGTGCGAAATGGCAATATCCGGGTAGAAGTCAAGGCCGATGTGCCGGACAAGGTCAACGGTGTCGTCTTTGCCCTGGGAGGCTATGCAGGTGGTATGAGCCTTTATACGCTCGATGGAGTGCTCTATTACGAGTACAGTTCACTGTTGCTCAAGCGCGACAAAATCAAGGTCGGTGCATTGCCGGAAGGCGAGGTAAACATCGCCTACGAGATGCGCACGCCCCCGGGGCGTGGCGTGCCTGCCGAGCTCACGTTCTGGATCAACGGTGAAGAAGCGGCCACCGGCACGGTCCGGAGGACCGTGCCCGCCGGGTTCACCGCATCGGAGACCTTCGATGTTGGCATGGACACATCTTCGCCGGTCGCGAACGACTACTTCGACAAGGCTCCCTTCAAGTTCGAGGGTACTCTCAAGCGGCTGCACTTCGAAAACCTGTAGAACGGAGGGCCTGGATTTATGCCCGGGCCGGATGATGATTGACGGTCAGGGGAAGGACAAATCAGTGCGGTGGTTGACAGGAGCGTCCGCAATACCCATGTGCCATAGAGTGGCGGTGTATTCAGTGCCTCAGTGTCCCGGACTTGAAAAAACGGGGCGTACCAGGTGACAGATCGAAAGGAGGCGGTCAGCATTGCCGTGACATGCTTTCCCCTTTATGCAGGGGAGATCAAGCATGCCTATGAGGAAAGCAGCGAGTTTCGCTCGGTCTGCGCCGACCTGCTTGCATGTGACAGGGCGCTGACTCACTGGAACAAAGTGAATACCGATGACGGAGCCGCAAGAAGGAAAGAGTATGGGGATCTGCTTGAATCGCTCAAGCAGGAGATACTGGACTGGCTGGTATCTCATGGACTACTTCGTGACGACGGGGTGCAGGGGTGAAAGAGGCGGCCGCCGCTGGAGCGGGTGCAGTAGAACCTGCGGTCGTGGCTGAAGACTGACGAGTATGATTGACAGAGATAAATCCACACGGAAACTCGCAATCGACACAAAGGAGAGGTATATGCTGAATCGATTTGCTTTTTGTATTTGTGTTGTTGGCCTGCTGGCGATCGCCTGTTCGGCGCTGGCTCAACAGGGTGGAACCAGCGTGGAAGAACTCTCAAAACAGGCGGCGAACCCACTGGCCAACCTGATCAGCCTTCCATTCCAGAACAACACCAACTTCGGACTCGGCCCCAATGACCGTACCAACAACATTCTTAACATACAGCCGGTGGTCCCGTTCGCCGGGGGGCGGATCATCACCCGCACCATCGCGCCGGTCGTCTGGATCCCAGAGTACGGCGAAAAGAGCGGTCTGTACACTTGGGGACTGAGCGATGTGCAGCTTACGGCGTTCTATGCGCCTCCCTCCGAAGGCCTGACCTGGGGTGTGGGTGCGCTGCTCGAGATCCCGACCGGGGGTGAAAAGCGGGGTTCTCAGAAGTGGAGCCTGGGTCCATCGGCGGTCGCGCTGTATCAGCCGGGAGCCTGGACATTCGGGGTACTCGCTAACAACATCTGGTCCGTGGCAGGCAAATCCGAGCGGCAGGACGTCAACAAGGGCCTGGTCAATCTCTTCTTGGTTCGCCAGCTGGGTGACGGCTGGTACGTTAACAGCGCTCCCATCATCACCGTGGACTGGGAGGCCGACTCCGGCCAGAGGTGGATCGTTCCCCTGGGAGCCGGATGCGGTAAAGTTGTTACATTCGGCAAGTTGCCCGTCAACCTGCAGGCCGGTGGCTATGCCAATGTCGTGAAACCCGACTTCGGGCCTGACTGGCAGATCAGGTTCCAGGCGCAGGTCATGCTGCCGAAACCGGGCGGCGATGGATAGTAGAGAAGGCCGGGATCATCAG
>JASFOL010000326.1:0-3041 GCA_050116545.1 bacterium
GGCCGGACCGGGTCTCAGGGCCGTATGCGAAGCCCTCGGCGCCCCACCGGTCTTGAGCTTCGGGACCTGTACCGACACCGGGCGCCTTGCCGATCTCATAGGCGCAGTCTCAGAAGCCCTCGGCGGAGTGCCGGTTCCGGACCTTCCGCTGGCGGCGGTGGCTCCAGAGTACATGGAGCAGAAAGCCACGATCGACGCCATCTTTGCCCTGGCACTGGGACTCTACACCTATGTCAACCCGGTACCCAATGTAACAGGCGGACCCGAGCTTGTTAAGCTGCTGACGGAGGATGTAAGGGGCGTGACCGGCGGCCTGCTGGACGTGGAACAGGATGCGGCCAAGGCAGCCCAGAACATACTTGATGACATGGAGGCAAAGCGCAAGAAGCTGGGCATCTAGCGCCCCGGACCTTGAGACGAGGGGGCGGCCCGGGCGTGATCCGGACCGCTCCCCGAGGCGCCCAAACACCTGTGTGCCGGAGGGAGCAAAAAGACAAGGAGACCATCATGACAGAAAAACCCGGAGCCCAGGACATAGTAGCCAGCCCTTCAGGACTCGCGGCGCTTATCGATTACCAGGCTGGATCGATAGTCAGCCGCATGCTGGTCAAGAAGGACGCCGGCACGGTCACCCTCTTCGCCTTCGACAGGGATCAGGGCCTGAGCGAGCACACGGCTCCCTTCGATGCTCTTGTTTACATAATCGAGGGGGAAGCCGAGATCACGATATCCGGCAAGGCCATGACATTGAAGACGGGCGACACCGTGATCATGCCGGCCAATGACCCTCATGCGCTGAAGGCGGTTGAGAAGTTCAAGATGTTGCTGGTGATGGTGAAATCTTGACTTAACCTCAAATCTGTGATACAACTCACAGAGAGGTGAAGTCATCCGCATGATACTCAATGATCTGAAGGGCGATGTCGTCCTCATCAAGCTTCGCGAGTTCGAGGAGCTGATCACATTTGGCATCAACTCCACAAATGTCTATGCCAAAGTCGTGGAGATCGACGACCGGATGGGACTCTGGGTGGAGAACCCCAGCTGGAGCCCCGGAATGACCCGGCCCGAGGACGAGGATGAGAGGCATCTGGCCCATATCCTCATACGGTGGGAATATGTCATCGGGATCATGACCTTCCCCGAGCGTGACGGTTTTGATGAGGACGACGAGATCAAACCCATAGGCTTCGCAGGATAGCCTCAGGGCAGTCCTATTTTGCTATTACCACTTTGAAGGTAGTCCCGCCCATCGGAGTCTCCAGCCTTACGAAGTACACCCCGGGGCCCAGCTTCGTGCCCGAGGCGCTTCGGAGGCCGAACTTCGCCACGTGATAACCGGCGGGCCGCTCGCCGTCCAGGATACTCTGCACCCGCCGCCCGGCTACGTCATAGAGACCGAGCCGGATCCGCATGGCCTCCGGCAATCCGAACAGGATCTCCGCACCAGGCTTGACGGGATTGCCCGATAGGGCCCGGAGCACGATCTCGTCCGGAGCCTCATCGAAATCACCGGTCTCCACCCCGGATGTCGTGCCCCAGATCGTGAAGTCCGCGGCGCTTTTGTTGGCGGCCTGGTTGAGGCCGGCATCGGTGGCGACTATCCTTATCCTGGCGGTCTTGGTGTCGATGTCGGGCACGGTCCACATGAAGGACGAGTCATTGGGCTCGCCGGTGGCGATGGTGTCCGGGAAAGTGTAGCCCCCGTCGGTCGAGAGCATTATGTCCACCGAATCCACGCTGACATTGTCCGTCGCGACCCAGGTGATCTCATGGTCGGTTCCGTAATAGGCCACATCTCCGCCGCTTGGGGTGATCGCGGTAACATAGGGAGGCCAGGGATCCCGCTTGACGACTGGTACCACGGCCCATCCTGTGTCCCCGGCGAATCGCATGCAGCTATTGAGGCCGCAGGCCGGATAGTCGGCATTGGCCATGTCGAAGGCGTCCTTCACCGTATTGCCCTGGTTCATATAGTTGAAAAGCGCGGTCTGCCATGCGATTGACTGTCCCCAGCATGTCTCGCACCAGGTTTCCGCCATATTGCAATAGCCGACCACTGCGGTGCTCTCAGCTTCACCCTTGCGGAATTCATAGGCAAAGGTGTTGCTTCCGGTCTCACACATTCCCCCGCAGCTTCCGATGAAGGCGAAAGGCATCTTGGTGTAGCCGGTTATCCAGGTTCTGACCTCACCCGCATAAACCGCGGATGGAATACCCATGAGGCATCCGGACTGGAAGTAATTGCTCCCTCCATGAGCCAGCTCATAGAACATCGCGATGGTCCCGGTCTGGATGGCGCCGCTCACCTTCCCGTCCCTCGGCCACTCCTCGGCCTGGGTGGGGTATCCCATGTTCTCAAACCAGGTCGCGGCATTGTTCATCCAGCTGGTCCAGGCCCCGCTGCAGGAATCGCCGAATTCCCAGGGACCCGTGAGTGAGAACCCGGTCGTCGTCGGAGGCGGGACGCCGTATCCCAGCCTCTCGCCGGTCAGCGCGTCCACGATCGTGATCACCAGCCTCCCCTCGACATCGCTTCTTACCACCCAGCACGGGTTCTCCGGCGCCTGGTCCAGGGGAAACACGTCGGAGTCAGGCGAAATGAAGTACAGCCTGCTTGAAAGCACGGTCCCGTCCACCATCGCCTCGGCGGCTTCGCCGTCGAGAAGGTCCGCCGGCAAAGTATCCGGAAGATCGTCCCGCCAGCTGGCCTTCCTCGCGAGCAGCTCCTCCGTGCGACCATCGAACTGGTAGACAATGAAATCATTCTCAACAAGGGCCTCGCCGATCATTCGCTGATGATAGTAGACCCGCATATTTCCAAACTCGGCTTCCACGAAAGGAAGGTCTGATGAGTCATGGCGTCTGAGGAGATCCTGGGCTCCGGCCTGCCCCACCGCCAGAGCAAGGACCCCGAGCAAGACAGGCATAAGGACCGTAGCGACTCCGGTGCGTGCCATCTTTCGCCCTCCGTTCATAGACAGTCTCCTTCCGCTCAATGTGCGCATTGCCGGAACACGGCTTGCCGGACGAGGGCTTCT
>JASFOL010000327.1:0-3029 GCA_050116545.1 bacterium
CGCCCTTGCTGTCAAAGGTTATGGCTCCGTCGACGATGCGGCTGCCCCGGCCAATGGGCGATTTCGCGGCGTGAGACTTCGGAACCAGGGCGATAACGGTCAGCGAGGCTGCCAGTATCACGCAGATTATCATCCGCTTCATCGGTCAAGTCCTCCTGTTCGGGTGAATGTCCGGCCTGTCGGCATTGATCGCTGTTGATAATATCCGCTCTTCAATGCCGCGTCAACGATGGACGGCGGGTTCGGTGATGGGCGATGGGCCCCGTGATGGGCGATGGGCCCCGTGATGGACGGTGGGTTCCGCGGGCTCTCTACTGGCGCTTTCGCATGATGGAGTGGGTTATATAGAGGCTGACCAGGCGCGATATGAGGATGGCAACATACAAGGTCCCCGCTATGGCCTCAAGGAAGGCGAATGTCTTGGCGTATCGCGAGACGGGCAGGATATCTCCATATCCCAGGGTGGTAAGCGTAACAAAACTGAAGTAGGTGAATTCTCCGCCCTTGGGAGCTCCGCCCGACACCGCAGCCCCGCCGGAAAAGGCCGCGGGGTCCAGTACATCAATGAACCTGTAGATGATGGCAAAGACTATGCCCATGAGGAGATAAACACATACGGACCCGTACAGAATGTCGGCCGTTACCTCCTTGGCGCTGATGATGTAGCGTATAAGCAAGGCGATCAGAAAACCATAGAAGAGCACGGATAGGACTATACTCAGGGCATCTATCGATATGCTCTCGACAAGAAGCGAAACCACACCCAGCAGGGCGGAAAGGACGCCGAGGAATATGGTAAGGAGCACCGCGCGTCTTCCCAGGCGCAGGCCATA
The DNA here is from genome assembly GCA_050116545.1 of bacterium. Classification (GTDB taxonomy): domain Bacteria; phylum Arandabacterota; class Arandabacteria; order Arandabacterales; family Arandabacteraceae; genus JAUVJV01. Next base: position 834 of record JASFOL010000327.1, read on the forward strand.
AACGGTGGCCACGCAGGAGATCACAGCCATGAAATAAATGAAGGACTGTCCAACGACATTGCCCAGAAGGAAGGGCGAGAGGACCACGATGATGATGAGCGCGGCAAACAGAACGAGTAACCTGTCGAACAACCTGCGTTCCATCAAGGAGCCCTCACAGTCCCACCGGGGCGTGGACAAGCGCGCTACCAGGCTATGGACATACCCACCACCGGGCCGTGGATGCGGCCGTCAAATCCGACTTCATTGCTGGAACCGTCGTCGGGCTTGTAGTCGATACCGAAACCCCGGTAAGCCACGTTGAGCCACCAGTGATCCGCGAATTGCCAGTTGGCAGCCAGGATCAGGTTCCACATCAGATCGGCGCCTGCACCGCCGCCGATATCACCCTTGAGCGTGACCAGCCAGTCCCTGCTCGGATAAAGCCGAGCCCTGGCACCTATGACCGGATCGACGAAGCTGGAGCTGCCTTTGAGCTTATCGACCGCTTTATAGTCGACGACGTCCTGAAGCCAGACATAGCGTCCGCCGGCGAGAATATCCACGCCGAGGGTCGGTCCATCGGGACTTGAGCCCAGCTGGAATGGGCCGAACTGATAGCCGGCCCCGAAATCCGCGAAGAGCATGTCCAGATTTTTCACGATGGTTATCTCGGTATTGCCCTCGCTTATCGACTCTTCCTCGAGCGCGATATAGTTGAAATTGAAATAGAAACCGACAGGCGCCCTGTCCATCCAGTACTCGGCATTGAGGGCAACGGGAAAGTTCATGTAATCAGAGATATCGCCGAAACTTGCCTCGATGTCCTCCGTGGAGTCCATGACGGACATGGTGCCATTGAAAGACGGAAGCCAGCTGTAGACGGTTATTCGTTTGCCGAGCTGGCCGTCTGCGTATGCGGTTGAAGAAACTGCGAGCAACAGCACCAGAAGCAGCGCGATTGAGAACCTTCTCATGGTGAATCTCCTTTCGTGCGGTTCCGCATCATGGTCGGTTTGATGACTTTTCATATTATACTCATTGGCCGAACATTGGCAATACGAGTCTGAAGGTAGAGAGGGGAAACGAAGAGGCAGCGTCCAGGCGCTGTCCCCTCTGTCACTCTGTCATCACTCAGGCAATCTGCGCATACCGAGGCCCACAAAGAGCATGGCCCATCCGCTGAACAGGAAGTGGATGCCCACGAGCACGCCCACCGCCCAGGCACCGGAGAGAGGCCATTCGCCCATTATGAGGATCCCGAGAAGAAGGCTGAGGATTCCATTGAACAATCTCCAGCCCCAGCCATGATGGGGCCTGATCTTCAGGGCAAGGGCAATACCTGAGAGTCCAACCACGAAGAAATACAATGAGAGCAGCCAGGTGATCCAGGCCAGGCCCGCGCCCGGGCGCGCGAGCATTATGATTCCGCCGGCCAGTGCGAGAATTCCGACCAGGAAACCGAGTATTCCGGCTCCCCAGGACCCCGCCTTCAAGGCTGCGACCAGCCTGGAGATGCCAGCCAGTAGAAGGAGGACCGCCACCATGATGGTCACGGCCAGGCCTGCCATCAGCGGCGTGGTTATGGCAAGTATGCCGATTATGATCTCTATGATGCCAAGCAGGATCAGCCACCCGGCATTCCTTCTGGCCTCTGCAATCCAACCTGCGACTTCGGGCATATCCTTATCCTCCTTCTCAAGGATTAAAGACGGCTCCCAGCGAGAGGGTGAAGAACTGCTGCCCCGGGTGATCAGAGTTGAAGACATAGTTGTAGCGCACCCCGGCTATCAGGAGCGCCTTTGGGCTCACCGGTATCATCACGCCCGCCTCCGGCCCCATACCGAAATGCCAGGAGGATTCGTCTTCAGCCAGTCCGGCAAAATCGGTCTTGGTCTTGATCCAGTATCCCCCGGCCGCTACGCCCAGATAGGGCACTGCCGGCGGTTCATCCCGAAGAAGGGTGAAGTGATAATCCGAATGCACAAGGACGGGGATCGCCAGCATGTCCCGCTGTTCCTTATCGTCACCGGCGGCAAGCAGAAGAGTGCCCGGGCTCTCATATGTGACCTCGTCGGAGAACATATTGAAATTCACCGACATGCTGAAGGACAGTCCGGGCGGAAAGGGCCTATTGTCGAATCCCCTGAACTCGATGCCCCCGCCGATGGGGCTCATGCTTTCGATGAAGTCCTTGGTGTCCCCCGTGGGCATGGC
>JASFOL010000328.1:0-3026 GCA_050116545.1 bacterium
GAGATCAAGGACGCATGGAGCGGCGCCCTTGAGAGATTCGTGAGGTAGGCGAACAGGATGGATCCACGCATAGGCATAATACAGTTCCCGGGTGTCAACTGTGAGTATGAGACGGCCCGAGCCCTTGAGAGCGTGGGACTGCGCGCCTCGATCCTGAGATGGAACTTAGCGCCGGCCATGATCCCCGGCTTCGACGGTTTCGTGCTCCCCGGGGGATTCTCCTATCAGGACAGGGTCAGAGCCGGGGCGGTCGCCGCCAGCGATGACGTGATGGAGACCCTGATAGCCGCCGCTGGAGACGGCAAGCCCATACTGGGGATCTGCAATGGCGCCCAGGTGCTTGTGGAGTCGGGGCTCGTCCCCGGGATAACCGGGGGCAAGATCGACCTCGCCCTGGCTCCCAATAAAGGCATGGGGCGTGGCGGCTACTATTCCAACTGGGTCTTTCTCAGGGTCGGTCCCCAACCCCGAAGAAGTTTCGCGACCTATAGTCTTGAGGAAGACGATATACTGCCGATACCGATCGCGCATTGCCAGGGCCGGTTCACGTCGGCGGAGGCCGGCCTCTTCGACACGATGGAGGCAGCCGGCCAGATCGTGCTCAAGTACTGCAAGGCCGACGGGAGCGCCCCCGAAGGCTTCCCGGATGACCCGAACGGCTCCGAGCATTCGGCGGCCGCCGTCTGCAATGCGTCCGGGAACGTTGTGGCGATGATGCCGCACCCCGAGAGAAGCACCTGGCTGAGGCAGGTGCCGGCCGAAATCGATACCCCCTGGGCCGGAAAGAGAAGAGCCGGCCTGGGCTCCTGGGCGGCCCTGGAGGGAGAAGGCCCCGGCGCCGGGATTTTCAAGTCAATGAAGGCATACATAGAGAAGGAAATGTGATGATCAAGACAGAGGTGCTGGTCAAGCTGGCTGCGCCCGACCCCTGGAGCTTCACGGTGCTGGATGCGCTCAGGCGGAAGTTCGGTTTCGAGGATATCATGGATGTCCAGCGCACCAGGTCATGGGAGCTGACCCTCGATCTGGTGAGCTCCGATGCGGCCGTGGCGGTGACCCGCGAACTCCTGCGGACCACCGCATTGCTGGCCAATCCCAATCGGGATGTCTGGGTGGTAAGATGCGGGGCCGGGGATCTGCCGGAGGGGTTCTGGTACGCGGACACCGATGAGGCCGGCGCCTTCGTGGTGCGTGTGACCGATACCGACGACATAGTGGGTTCCTCGGTTGCGGAGATCTTGCGGTCCCGCCTTGGAATGGACTCGGTGATGTCGGTTCGCTTCTCAACCGTCTGGGGCCTTCGGATATCCGGGGCGGAATCTGATGCCCGGGGGCTTGCGGCAAGGGTCGCGACCGCGAAGACCTGGAGGAGCGGGCTCCTGGCCAATCCGCATTTCCAGGAAGCGGAGGTCTTCGGAGTGGGCGACTACCTGGCCCGGAAAGGTGACCGATGAGCCTGAAACACTTTTGCGGCCTCTTCGGAGTCCATGACGGCGATCGCGCGGGAAGCCAGAGCTATCTGGGTCTCTACGGCCTGCAGCACAGGGGACAGGAGAGCACAGGCATCGTCACATCGGACGGAAACTGCTTTCACTCGCGCCGATGTCCGGGCCTTGTCCGCGAATGCTTCCAAGACGATGATCTGGCGCAGCTCAAGGGCCGCCATGCGATAGGGCATAACCGCTACTCGACCACGGGATCGGCAAGGGCCTCGAATATCCAGCCGCTTGTGGTCGACCTGAGGGGCAGACCTCTGGCCATCGCCCACAATGGGAACCTGGTGAACGCCCTGGAGCTGAGGGCGGCCATGGAAAAGGACGGCTCGATCTTCCAGTCTACCACCGACAGCGAGGTGTTCGTGCATCTGATGGCGCGGTCCAGGCAGACGTCGCTGGAGGGCATGATGAAGTACGCGGCCGGAAGAGTCAGGGGAGCGTACTGTCTTCTGCTGCTGACGCTGAACAGCGTGGCGGCGGTGCGGGATCCCAACGGCTTCAGGCCTCTGTGCATGGGGCGTCTGGGCGACTCGGTGATATTCTCGTCCGAGTCCTGCGGTCTGGACATAGTGGGCGCGCGCTATGAGCGCGAGATCGCCCCCGGTGAGATGGTGACTGTTGACGAGAGCGGTATCAGGTCCGAACAGCTGATGCCCGCCGGCAAGCTCTCGATGTGCGTCTTCGAGCTCATCTACTTCTCCAGGCCTGACAGCCTGGTGTTCGGCGTGTCGGTGGATGCCGTGAGAAAAGCGATGGGGCAAAGGCTGGCGCACGAACATCCGGCCGAGGCCGACCTGGTGATCTCGGTGCCGGATTCCAGCAATGCCGCCGCGCTGGGCTATTCCATGGCCTCGGGCATTCCGCTGGAGCTGGGGCTTATAAGGAACCACTATGTCGGCCGGACATTCATCTACCCCACCAGCGAGCTCAGAACCGACAGAGTTAGAATCAAGTTTAATCCTGTGCGTGAACTGCTTAAGAATAAAAGAGTTGTGGTTGTTGATGATTCGATAGTGAGGGGAACCACTTCCAGGAAGCTGATGCAGATGCTCCGGGATGTGGGTGTCAGTGAGATCCACGTCAGGATAAGCTCCCCGCCGATTACCTCACCCTGTTTCTACGGGATCGATACTCCCACCCGGGGCGAGTTGATAGCGGCGAGTTCAAGCGTCGAAGACATAAGAGGCTACCTCGGAGTGGACTCGCTGGGATACCTCTCGGTGGGCGGACTGCTGGAGTCGACGGGCCTCAGGTCACAGGACTTCTGTGTCGCTTGCTTTACCGGTGAGTATCCTGTACGCTTTACCGAAGAACCGAGCAAGCTGGCGCTCGAACAGTTTGACGACTGGGCAATAAAGCGGCGGCCGAGGTAGCCGTTTGCGGCTCGTTCTTGCCCGGCAGGCCAGGTGTTGGGATGTGAGTGAAGGGGGGTGGCTTGTGAGAATCGGGGAGTTGCCGGCTGAAGAGAGGCCGAGGGAGAGAATGAAGGCGCTGGGTGTTGAGGCGCTCTCGATGCGGGAGCTGCTCGCG
>JASFOL010000329.1:0-3025 GCA_050116545.1 bacterium
CTGGCTGCCGATATTCGATGTCATGATGATCACCGTGTTCTTGAAATCCACGGTCCTGCCCTTGCCGTCGGTGAGCCTGCCATCGTCCAGTATCTGTAGCAGCAGATTGAAAACATCCTGATGCGCTTTCTCTATTTCATCAAACAGGATCACCGAGTAAGGCTTCCTGCGGGTGGCCTCTGTGAGATAGCCGCCTTCCTCGTATCCCACGTAGCCGGGCGGCGCCCCGATCAGACGCGCAACCGAGTGGCGCTCCATAAACTCCGACATATCTATGCGCGTCAATGCCTTCTCATCGTCAAACAAAAACTCGGCGAGCGCCCTGGCAAGCTCGGTCTTGCCGACACCGGTCGGCCCGAGGAAGATGAACGACCCCAACGGCCGGTCGGGATCCTGGAGCCCCGCCCTGGCCCGTCTGACGGCATTGGAAACGGCTTCTATCGCATGATCCTGGCCGATCACCCGCTCCTTCAGCCTCTCTTCCATATGAATCAGCTTCTGGACTTCACCTTCCATCATCCGCGCGACGGGTATGCCGGTCCACCGGGCCACGATCTCGGCGATGTCTTCCTCGTCCACTTCCTCCTTGAGCATCTTCTTGTCCTTCTGAAGATCCTGAAGCCTCTTGTTCTCCTCTTCCGCCTGCTTGCCCAGATCGACAAGCGTGCCGTACCTGATCTCTGCAACCCTGTCCAGGTTGCCCGTGCGCTCTGCCTCCTCGGCTTCGGCCTTGAGGTTCTCGGCCTCCTCCTTGAGCTTCCTTATCTTCTCGATTATCTCCTTCTCGGCCTGCCAGTGAGCCTTCATCCCCTTGCTCTGCTCGCCGAGTTCGGCTATCTCCCGCTCGGCCTTGTCCAGCCTCTCCTTTGACGCCTTGTCCTTCTCCTTGGACAGCGCCTGCTTCTCGATCGTGAGCTGCATTATCCGGCGATCGACCTCATCGATCTCGGTCGGCATGGAGTCTATTTCTATTCTCAGGCGAGAGGCCGCTTCGTCTATAAGATCAATCGCCTTGTCCGGCAGAAACCGGTCGGTGATATACCTGTGTGACAGCACGCTGGCAGCGACCAGGGCAGCATCCTTGATCTCGACGCCATGGTGCACCTCATAGCGCTCCTTGAGTCCCCTGAGGATCGCGATCGTATCCTCCACCGACGGCTCCCCGACCACGATGGGTTGGAACCTCCGCTCCAGGGCCGGATCTTTCTCGATCCGCTTCCTGTATTCATCGATTGTGGTGGCCCCGATCGCCCTGAGGTCCCCCCGGGCCAGGGCGGGCTTGAGCATATTGGAGGCGTCCATCGAGCCCTCCGCGGCTCCCGCGCCGACCAGAGTGTGCAGTTCGTCTATGAAGAGGATCACGCTTCCTTCGGCTTCCTCTATCTCTTTCAGCACGGCCTTGAGCCTGTCCTCGAACTCGCCGCGATACTTGGCTCCGGCCACCAGCGCCCCGATGTCAAGGGCGACCACCCGCTTGTTCTTCAGGCCCTCGGGCACATCCCCCTTCATCACGCGCTGCGCCAGGCCCTCGACGATGGCCGTCTTTCCCACACCGGGCTCTCCGATCAATACTGGATTGTTCTTGGTTCTCCGGGAGAGCACCTGGACCACGCGCCTGATCTCATCGTCCCTTCCGATCACCGGGTCCAGCTTACCCTTCCTCGCGAGATCGGTCAGGTCCTTGGCGAAACGCTGGAGGGCCTGGTACTTGTCTTCCGGCGCCTGGTCGGTGACCCTCTGTGATCCCCTTATCTCGACCAGAGCCTGATATACGCTGGCCTTGGTCACGCCATTGCGGCGCAGCACTTCACTCGCCCTGGAGTCGCTCTCGATTATGCCCACCAGAAGATGCTCGGTGCTCACGAATTCATCCTTGAGCCGCTCCATCTCCTTGAAGGCCGTATCGATGGCCTTCTTGAGAGCCGGAGCCATATAGGCGCCGCCCTCGGCTGCGCCATGGACCCTGGGGATCCGGCCGATCTCTGTCCTGAGGTCAGAGGCCACCGCATCGATGTTCGCGCCCACCTTCTTAAGGACGGGTACCACTATGCCCTCGTCCTGTTCGAGCAATGCCGCGAGAAGGTGCTCCGGGCCTATTTCCTGGTTGTTGTGCTCGCCCGCAATGCGCTGCGCATCGGCCATGCTCTCCTGCGCCTTGATCGTGAACTTGTCAAGCCTCATTGACTTCCCCCTTTAATAGAGACCGGCCGGGCCGCGCCTGTGTGCCACGCGGGGCCTGGGCCTGAAGATAATGAATATGAATATGCCACTCAGGAAACCGCCAACATGCGCCCACCAGGCCACGCCCCCACCCATTCCATGCGCAAGCGAGGCGGCGCCGTTCAGGAACTGAAGCACCAGCCAGAAACCCAGCACCACCAGCGCCGGCAGCTCAATGAACTGCCAGAAGAAGACCAGGGGCAGGAGCACAGTTATGCGCGCCCTGGGATACGAGATCAGATAGGCTCCGAGCACTCCGGCTATGGCCCCGCTGGCACCGATCGCCGGAAGCTCGGACCCGCTATTGAAGACATAATGGGCGAAGTTCCCGATCAGGCCACAGAGCAAATAGAATACCAGAAAGCGCGCATGGCCCAGCCTGTCCTCGATATTGTCACCGAATATCCACAGGTACCACATGTTTCCGATCAGATGCAGCCAGCCGCCATGAAGGAACATGGAGGAAAACAGCGGAAAGAACGCCTGTCCCACCGGTACACCCTCTCCCGAGGCGAATGCGGTGAGATACCGTGGTATGAATCCGTAGTCATATGCGGCCTGCTGGAGCCCTCCGCTGCGCACGATCTCGCCGATGAAAACCACAGCATTGACCACAATGAGGCCGGCGGTGACAAAAGGAAAAGTCCGCGATGGGACATCGTCTCTTAAAGGAAGCATTGCGGCTCACCCCCGAAGATCATTCTAAATCGTAAGGACCTGCAGGAGCTATGTCAATGGGCACAAAAAGGGAGAGCGCCCTCTTCCGGCAGGAAAAGGACGCACCCTCCTGTTTTCGGTGCTCCCC
>JASFOL010000330.1:0-3022 GCA_050116545.1 bacterium
TCCTGAGCAGGGCGGCCTCCGTGCGCCTCCCCCCACGCCAGACCGGACCCACGGTGTGAATCACGTGTTTGGCGGGGAGATTCCCCGCTGTTGTTATCACTGCGGATCCGGTCGGGCAATGACCTATCTTCCGGCACTCTTCCATGATTGCCGGTCCTCCCGCCCGGTGGATCGCCCCGTCCACACCTCCGCCTCCGCGCAGGCCCTCATTCGCGGCATTGACGATGGCATCCACGGCCAATGTCGTGATATCTCCCCGGATAACTTCGATTTTCCTGCCCTTATAGTTGAATTCCATCTTCTCACCTCTGTCCCTATTCTACACCACAGGTGCAGGAATCTCAACTCGACTCTAATTGCTTGCCGGGTAAAGCATTACAGATATGAGCCCAAATTCAAATATCGGTACCTGACCCCAAATTTGAATTCAATTTCGGGGGGCCGACCTTGTTTCGGGGGCCGACCTCACTTTGTGTCGTGGGCCCGCTCCCGGGCAATGCGCCGCCCGAAGGAAGAAACTGCTTGACGTGAAACCTAACTAATAGTAAAATAGTCTTAGTTAGTAGGAGATACTATGAAACTCATAACCAAAGAAACAGACTACGCACTGAGAGCCCTGCTCAACCTGGCGCGTGAGGACGGCTATATTTCCTCGAGAAAGCTGGCCGCCAGGGAAGGAATTCCACTCCACTTCCTGAGGCGAATCCTCCAGAGCCTGATCAAGGCCGGAGTGGTCGAATCACGCGAAGGGGCCGCCGGGGGCGTCAGGCTCAAGGCAGAGCCGGAGAAGATCCGCCTCACCGATATCATCAAGATCTTTCAGGGCAGGATCCAGTTCTCGCAGTGCATCTTCAGGAAGAAGATCTGCACCAATCATGCCACCTGCGTGATACGCAAGCGCATCGAGAGCATAGAGAGCAAGGTGGCTGACGAACTCGGGAATACCACGATAGCAGACCTGTTACAGGACCAGGAGGTCACGGCATGAAACGCGACATAGTCACAATCGACGAAGAGAAATGCACGGGATGCGGCGAGTGCGTCCCAAACTGCCCCGAGGGAGCCATCCAGATCATAGACGGCAAGGCCCGTCTGGTGAGTGACCTTTCATGTGACGGGCTCGGCGCGTGCATCGGTCATTGCCCGGAGGGCGCGATGTCGGTGGAAAACCGCGAAGCCGAGCCCTATGATGAGCGCAAGGTGATGGTGAACATAGTCAAGGCCGGCCCCGCCACCATCAAGGCCCATCTTCTGCATCTCAAGGACCATAACCAGACCGAGTTCCTGAGCCAGGCTATGGGCTACCTGAAGGAAAAAGGCATCACTCCCCCGGATCTGTCGGCAGGAGAGGAAGCGACAGCGAATGTGGGATGCCCCGGCATGAAGATGATGGACTTCCGGGAAGAGGCCGGACGGCCCGGCGGCGAGGCGGCGGGCCCGGATGCTGAGGGCCGGGGAACAAAGAGCATTGCGGCCCGCTCGGAGCTGCGGCAATGGCCGGTGCAGCTTCAGCTTCTGAACGCGAATGCGCCCTACTTCCAGGACGCGGACCTGGTGATCGCGGCCGACTGCGTCCCATTCGCATACCCCGGTTTCCACAACCGCTTCCTCAAGGGCAAGGCCCTCATCATCCTCTGCCCCAAGCTGGACAGGGTGCTGGAGCAGTATCTGGACAAGCTGACCGAGATCTTCAAGAACAATGATATAAAGTCCATAACCGTGGTACATATGGAGGTGCCCTGCTGTTTTGGTCTCGGCCGCCTGGTCGAGGAGGCGCTCAAGCGCTCGGGAAAGAACACAATCATCAAGGATTACACTGTCTCGATAAAGGGAGACATTATCTAACGGGGACAACCGGCCGCCGGGATAATCCCATGGCAAGGTCATTCGGGCACGGTAGCCCAGTAGACCGTAAGGAGGAAAGAGATGGAGAAGGCAAGACTCTCGCATCACGAGTCGGTTCACAAGATGTATGACAGGATCAAGAAGGACGGCATGACCAATGTCTGGGACCGGTACGAGGCCCAGGGGCTGGGTAACAACCCGGACCAGCGCTGTGCATTCTGCATGGCAGGTGTGCGCTGTGACCTTTGCTCAAACGGCCCGTGCCGCGCCGACGCGGCCAAAGACAAGCGCGGCGTGTGCGGCATCAAGGCGGACGGCATGGCTATGCGCATGATGCTCCTCAGGAATGTGATGGGTGCCTCCACCTATCACTATCATGCCGACCAGACCGTGAAGACCCTGAGGGCAACTGCCAAGGGCCAAGGACCCTTCGAGATCAAGGAGCCGGCCAAACTCAAGGCATTTGCCGGCAGGTTGGGTCTGGACACAAAGGGTTCGGACGCGGAAATAGCGCTCCGGCTGTGCGATTTCGTCGAAGAGGACTTCAATCGCAAGTACTCCGAACCCAGCCGGCTGGTCGAGATTCTGGCTCCGCCCGAGCGCAAGGAAGCATGGCGGAAGCTGGGCATCTTCCCCGGGGGTATCCATGGCGAGATGATGTTCGCGACCAGCTCATGCCTGACCAATGTGGACGGCTACTATGTCAGCCTGGCCTTGAAGGCGATGCGCCTGGGCGTTGCGATGGCTTATCAAAGCCAGATCGTCAATGAGTACATGCAGGACATGCTCTTCGGCATAGCGCGGCCTCACAAGGTCAAGGTGGATCTCGGAGTCCTGGACGCCGACTATGTCAATGTGCTTCCAAATGGCCACGAACCCTTCCTGGGCTTCGCCCTGGTGGACCTTGCGCGCCAGCCCGAATGGCAGGAGAAGGCAAAGGCCGCCGGCGCCAAGGGGCTGCGGATAATCGCGAATATAGAGACCGGCCAGGAGATGATACAGCGCTGGGAGACCGACGATGTCTTCTTCGGCTTCACCGGCAACTGGATCATGCAGGAAGCCATTCTCGCCAGCGGCTGCGTCGATGCCTTCGTCGCCGACATGAACTGCTCGATGCCAATCGATCCGGAGTATGCCGAAAAGTACAAGTTCAAGCTGATCCCCGTAAGCGAACTCG
>JASFOL010000331.1:0-3016 GCA_050116545.1 bacterium
CAGTCATCAGGACACGCTGGGCAGGATGGTGAGGAAGACCATGAGGGACAAGAGGGTGGATACCATGATAGTCCCCATCGGCTCCGGCCTGCTGCTTTGCAGGAAGGTGTGAGGCCCCGTGTCGGCCGCCGCCCTCCCGGCAAGATCCATTCTCACCGTTGATGTCGAGGACTGGTTCCACATTCTCGACCTTCCATCCGCTCCCGGACGCTCCGACTGGGATCGGCTGCCATCGCGGGTCGAGGGAAACTTCAGGAGACTCCTGGACATCTTCGACGAGCATCAGGTCAGGGTGACATGTTTCTTCCTCGGATGGATCGCCGAGCGGCACAGGGAAATCGTCAGGGACGCCGCCCGGCGGGGCCATGAGATCGCGTCCCACGGTTACGGCCACACTCTTGTTTATGAGATGACCCCGGAGGAATTCGCTCGAGACGCTTCCGACAGCAGGAAACTGCTTGAGGACATAAGCGGATCCTCCGTCCTGGGATACAGGTCTGCGGGTTTCTCAACCACCGAAAGCACCCCCTGGTTCTTTGACAAGCTTCTCGAGGCCGGCTACGCATACGATTCATCGATATTCCCGGCTGCCAGGCAGCACGGCGGCCAGAAGACCGCCGCCTGTGCGCCTTATCTGGTGAAAAGGGAACCGTGGCCTTTTGTGGAGTTCCCGATCACGGTGGCGGAAGTGCTTGGAAAGCGCATCTGCTTCTTCGGCGGGGGGTACCTGCGCCTTTTCCCCTACTGGATCGTGAGGAAGATGGCCGGCCGGGTCCATCGCGAGGGGAGGCCGGTGATCTTCTATGTCCATCCCCGGGAAATCGATCCGGATCAGCCGCGAATGAAAATGGGACTCATGCGTAAGTTCAAGTCCTATGTTAATCTCAGGACGACGGAGCCGAAGATCCGAGGCATAGTGAGCGACTTCGAGTTGACGACATTCAGGGACTATTTGCGCGAGAACCCGGAGATGACGGAAAACGCAGGGTTGATGGAGGCCTGATGATGGCGCTCAGGCGCACCGCGGACTTTTTCGATTCCTATGCCCATGACTTCAGCGCGATCTATGGTACGTCCAACAGCCTGAAGAACAGGATCATCAACAGCCTCTTCCGCAAGAGCATGATGATCCGCTATCGAAAGACGCTGGCCGGCTGTGACCCGGTGGAAGGAAAGAGCGTCATCGATATCGGCTGCGGGCCGGGCCACTATGGCATCGCCCTTGCGAAGAAGGGAGTGAAGCATGTGCTTGGCCTGGACTTCGCGCCGGCGATGATAGATCTTGCCCGGGAGAATGCGCGGGCCGCCGGGGTCGATGGGATCTGCGAGTTCGTGTGCGGGGATTTCCTCGATCGGAGCTTCGACCGCAAGTTTGACTACTCGGTCCTGATGGGCTTCATGGACTATATCGCCGACCCCGGCGAGGTCATCAGAAAAGCCCTTTCGGTCACCGAATCCAGGGCCTTCTTCAGTTTTCCGGCCGACGGCGGTTTCCTGGCCTGGCAGCGGAAGCTGAGATACCGGCGCAGATGCGATCTATATCTGTACACCGAAGATGGCCTGCACAGGCTGTTTGAGGGCTCGGGAGCCTCCGGTGTCAGCATCGAGAGGATCGACCGCGACTTCTTCGTCACGGCGGCCATGGACCGGCCCTGACCGCTTTTTCTTTTGTTTCTCTCCTTGTATCCGGTGTATTAGTCTATAAGCATGAAAGTCCTCCAGTTCGGCAAATTCTATCCACCGCATATCGGCGGGATCGAGAAGGTGATGTTCGATCTCACCGAGGGGCTCAACCGGCGCGGCGTGCAATGCGACGTGCTCTGCTCCAATAAGGAGCCGAGGTATGTTGAAGAGAGCGGCCGCGGTTACTCGGTGATCCGGACCCGGTCCTATGGCATTTACCACTCGGCCTCGATGAGTCCACAGATGATCGGCAAACTCCGGGAGGTGCAGGGAGACTATGACATCATCCACATACACCTGCCGGACCCGATGGCGGCGGCGGCTCTCTATGTGGACAGGCCGAAAGCGGCGCTCGTGCTTCACTGGCACGGTGATGTCATCCGGCAGAAGCTACTGCTGCCCATATACAGGCCCTTTCAAACCTGGATGCTCAAGCGCTCCGATGCGATCCTTGCCACATCGCCCAACTATATCGAGGGCTCGAGCGCGCTGGCCCCTCACAGGTCGAAGTGCCACGTGGTCCCCATCGGTGTGGACGTGTCGGACATTGACGTGTCATCCGAGAGAGTCAGGGAGATCAAGGACCGCTTCAAGGGCAAGCGCATCGTCCTGAGCATCGGCCGGCTCACTCCCTACAAGGGTTATGATCACCTGATCGAGGCCGCCCGGCATCTCGGCGACGACTATGTGATCCTTATAGCGGGATCCGGAGAGCTGGGCACCGCGCTTTCGCGCAGGATCCGCGACCTGGGCCTGACAGGCCAGGTGCATATGCTTGGAAGGGTAGCGCATGAGGACGTGGGTTCCTACTATGAGGCCAGCGACGTATTCTGCCTCAGCTCGATTTCCAAGAATGAGGCCTTCGGTATTGTCCAGGTCGAGGCCATGCTCTTCGGCAAGCCCGTGGTGTCGACAAATGTCCGGGGTTCCGGAATCGTGTACGCGAATATCGACGGAGAGACAGGCCTCGTGGTCGAGCCCGGGGACCCGCGCGCCCTGGCCGACGCGATAATGCGGATATGCGATGATCCCGAACTGTACCGGCGCCTGGCCGCGGGAGGCATGAAGCGGGCCGGCGAGGTCTTCACCGTTGCGCATATGCTGGATTCCACGCTGGAGGTTTACCGGCGCGTCCTCGCAATGCCATCCGCCTAATTCAAGACCGAAATTCAAGAATGGGGTCAGGTACCAGAATTTGAATTCAAGAATGGGGTCAAATGAAGAACCGCCCTCCGGGGAGGAGGGCGGTTCCTGTTGAACGGCGGTCATCGCGCCAGAATCAGTTTCCTTGTCACCATCCTGTCACCCGCGAGCACCCGGTAGAAATAGATGC
>JASFOL010000332.1:0-3004 GCA_050116545.1 bacterium
CCCCGGACCTTATCCTCCTCGACCTGATGATGCCCAATATGGATGGCTATGAGGTTTGCAAGCGGCTAAAGTCGGATTACCAGACCAATCACATCCCCGTGATCATGGTCACGGCCAAGGCCGATCTCGAGAACAAGCTCCAGGGTTTTGAAGAGGGGGCGAATGACTATATCGCCAAGCCCTTCGCGCTCACCGAGCTCCTGGTGAGAGTCAGGAATGTGCTCCAGTGGAGCCAGCTCCAGCGGCAGGCCAATCCGCTCACGGGTCTTCCCGGAAACATAGCGATCGAGCGCGAGCTCGAGCGGCGCCTCGAGGGCGAAGGCCGCTTTGTTTTCATGTACGTGGATATCGATCATTTCAAGCCCTTCAATGACTACTACGGCTACAGGCGCGGCGACGACGCCATAAGGCTCACCGCCGAGATCCTTGTCGAGTCGGTCAAGCGCTTTGGAGACGGCGATGACTTCATCGGCCATGTCGGCGGTGATGACTTCGTGATGATAACCACCCCGGAGAAGTGCGACTCGATCTCGCAGAGCGTGGTCGGCATCTTCGACGAGAGGGTGGCCAGGCTCTTCGAGAAAGAGGACATCGACCGCGGCTACATAGAGGTGGTCAATCGCAAGGGCACGATGGATAGATTCCCGCTCCTGACAATCACCATCGCGGTGGTCTCAGACGGCGAGGGCAGGATGGACCATATCGCGCGCATAAGCGACATAGCCTCGGAACTGAAGCGATACGGGAAGAGCCTCGATGGCAGCGTGGTGGTCAAGGAAAGGAGAAAGGACGGGAAGATCATACCCGTCGGGGAGCTTGAGAATCACTGATGCTAATGTCGATCCCCGTTTCTATCTCTACCAGCGGATCACTACGTACATTCTACTGGCTGCCGCAGCGCTTCTGTGTCTGAGCGCCGCTTCCGGCGGCCCGCGCCTCGATTATCTCTTTGCGGGAATTCTCGCGCTCACCGCCGTGATATCACGCAGCCTCTTCGGCCGCTTGCAGGCCGAGGTCAGGAATCTGAAGGCCGACCTGTCAAGGGTCCAGGCCGATAAAGACTCCAAGTACGACGACATAGTCAGGCTCTACCAGTCCAGCCAGGCAACTTCTCAGGAAGCCGAGCCCGGCGGCATCATGGACGCCGTGGCCGAGGACGCAAGAAGGCTGGTCAATTGCGATTCGGCCAGCGTGGCCATCTTCATCGAGAAAGATCTGCTGGCCAGCGTGACCAAAGGCATAAGCAATGAGTTCAAGCGCAATCTTCGCTGGCGGGTCCGCAAGGGCGGGATGACCGAGCTCGTCTTAGGCTCGGGCAAACCCCTGCTCATCGGCGACGCTTCCGCCGACCCCAGATCGCGCGAGTCATCGGCCGTGAAGATAGGCGGCCAGCGCTCCATCATGGCGGTTCCCCTGATGGTCGAGGATGAGACTTTCGGCATCATGTATGCGGGCGACACCGAGAAGAACAAGTTCAGCGAACGCGATCTCATGCTGTTCACGATTCTCGCCAACAATGCGGCAGCATCCATTAAACAGGCAAGGCTCCAGCGGGAGCTCGAGAAGAAACTCAAGGAACTCGAGCTGGCCCATAAAGAGTTGATAGGTGCGGACAGGCTCAAGGCCGAGTTTATATCGACGGTAACCAGCCAGATGCGTGTCCCGCTGGACGCAATCCGTACCTATTCTCAGACGGTGCTCCAGAGGATGGATGACACCAATTTCAAGCTGAAGGAGAAGTTTCTGGGCGCGGTGGTGGACGAGTCGGCCAAGCTCCTCAACACCGTCAATGGTGTGATTGACCTCTCACGCATGGAGTTCGGTGAAGGGGACCTGAGGAAAGAGGCCATGAGCATCACCGATGTCCTGAAGGACGTCTGCGGAGTCCTCGATCCGGTCTGCATCGACAAGGAAATCGAGATCATGATCGAGGCCCCGGGACAGGTGTCCCAGGCCTACCTGGACCGAGACATGATTTTCCTGATGTACCGGAACCTGCTGGAGGCTGCCATCAGCTCCAGCAAAGCGGCGAGCCCGGTCAGGGTGATGATCGATGAGGACGAGAGCTTCCTCACCACCCGGGTATCGATGGTCCCTTCAAGGGAAGTGATGGAGATGGAGAAGGCCGTCCAGGCGGTCTCGACCCGGGAGGCAGTCCCCTCGGACGCGGGCACCCTGGGCCTGACGCTTCAGGTGGCCAAGAACATAGTCTTCAGGCATGGCGGGAGAATCTGGGCCGAAACTCATGACCCGGCCTCCTGGAGTCTGGTGGTGCTCTTCGGCAAGGAGAAGAAGGCCATAATGCCCTCGGATCTGATGCTTGAGATAATGACCTCCAGGCCCGAGCTCAGGCGTATGCTGAGCCTGGTGACCGACATGATCTCCAAGGTGATCGAGGTTGGCAGTTGCGAGCTCCTGCTGGAGGACTCGGCGACGGGCAAACTGGTTGGCGGGGCGGGACATGTGGGCAAGGACGGGACCAGTCTGGTCACGATGCCCGCAGGCGGCCTCTCGGGCAAGGTATACGAGGGAGGCCGGCCCGTAGTCCTCAACTCTGAAATGGATCTTGCCGATTCAGGAATCAAGGAGACTCTGCCCTTTGAGAGGGTGCCGTGCGCCTCTGTGCCCATAAGGCTCAAGGGCAAAGCGGTCGGAGTGTTGACGGTGGCCGACAAGCACGGCAGCAATGAGTTCTTTGACGAGGATGATCTCGCCCTGCTCGCCGCTCTGGGAGACAGGATCGGGGTCGCCATAGAGAGGGCGACAAGCTATGAGAGCGCCCGGGACCAGTTTGTGAGCGCGATGGTGGCGATGAAATCGGTGATGGAAGCCCGTAACATACCGGCCGGCAAGTCGATGGACCATGCCGCCCTGGTTGCCCAGCTGGCGCGCTCGATGAACGTGGACGAGGAGGAGGTGAAGCTCCTCCAGTACGTATCGCGCATCTACGATGTGGGTATGGTCAAGGTTGGCGAGGGCATCCTGAGGAAGCGCGGGGGCCTTC